>JAJAYM010000209.1 GCA_027117675.1 Actinomycetes bacterium
AGCCGGGGCAGACGGAGGTCAAGAGTGACTGGTGGCGGACCCCGAGCCGGCGATGGCGATCGTGCCAATCTGGCCGAGCAGGCAGCGAAAGAGTCAGCGCGCGCAAGCGCCGGACAACAGGGCCTGCTCTTCACCGATGAGGTTCGCGCGCTGCCAGAAGATATCGGCTACCGCGGTCCGACCGTCTGCGCTGCCGCCGGGATCACCTACCGTCAGCTCGACTACTGGGCCCGCACCGGGCTCGTCGAACCCAGCATCCGCGGGGCCAGCGGCTCCGGAACCCAACGCCTCTACGGCTTTCGTGACGTTCTCGTCCTGAAGATCGTCAAACGTCTGCTGGACACGGGGGTATCCCTGCAGCAGATTCGCACTGCGGTCCAGCATCTGCGCGAGCGGGGGACCGACGACCTCGCCACTATCACCTTGATGAGCGATGGCGCCTCGGTCTACGAGTGCACCAGTGCCGACGAGGTGATCGATCTCGTGCAAGGTGGACAAGGAGTCTTCGGCATCGCCGTCGGACGGGTGTGGCGCGAGGTCGAAGGAAGCCTCGCCAATATGCCATGGGAGCGCCCGGAGACGGAGCTTTCCGACGACGAGGCCGACGCAGCTGGCGGCCACCCATCCGACGAGCTGGCGGCCAGGCGCCGCGCTCGCACAGCCGGCTGACGGTAGACTGAGCTTGCCGATGATCCCGGCGGAAGAGTCCTTCGCAGCCAGCGAGGGCGCCGAAGGAGCAATTCTCCCCAGAAACTCTCAGGCCCCCGGACCGCTTGGGTGAGGCAACTCTGGAAAGCGGGCTACTAGCCCCACCGACGGTGCAAGCGTCGTAGTTGCCTCGGCAATCTGCGGCGTGAACCTCTCAGGTGCCGATGACAGATGGGGAGCCCATTCCACTTCTTTGGAGGCGCTCCCGATGACCGACACCCTGCTCCCAGCACCGGGATCTCCCGCGCTGATGAAGCGACAAGACCCCGCTGTCGCCTCGCTGGCCGCTCTAGAAACCCACATGCCCTTCGTTCGCCGGCACGTCGGACCAGGAGCGGCGCAGACTGAGCACATGGTCGCAGCCTTGGGGCGACCCAGCCTCGACGCCGTCATCGATGAAGCCGTCCCTGAGGCCATCCGTATGGCAGAGCGGCTCGCCCTCCCTCCCGCGCTCTCCGAGGTGGAGGTGGTTGACGAACTCAGGGCACTGGCTGCGAAGAACCGTCCCATGGTGCAGATGATCGGACTGGGGTACTACGACACCTTCACGCCGGCCGTCATCTTGCGCCGGGTACTGGAGAACCCCGGTTGGTACACCGCGTACACGCCCTACCAGCCCGAGATCAGCCAGGGGCGACTCGAAGCCCTGTTGAACTTCCAGACGATGATCGAAGACCTCACTGGACTTCCGACGGCGAACGCATCGCTGCTCGATGAGGCAACGGCCGCCGCGGAGGCCATGACGATGGCGGTCAGGGCCTCTCGTACGTCAAAGACTCTAGTCGTAGACGCTGACCTCTTCCCTCAGACGATTGCGGTCATCGAGACCAGGGCCCGCCCGCTCGGAATTGAGATCGACGTGCGAGACGTGCGCAACGAAGGGCTACCTGCGGGTGACATCGCTGGGCTGGTGCTGCAGTACCCCGCAGGAAGTGGGATCGTCCGCGATCCCGCACCCCTCATCGCTGCCGCCCACGACCGTGGTGCGCAGGCCATCGTCATCGCCGACCTGTTGGCGCTGACGATTCTCAAGCCGCCCGGGGAGTTGGGCGCCGACATTGTGGTGGGGACGTCGCAGCGTTTCGGAGTGCAGCCGGGATTCGGCGGACCCCATGCGGGATACATGGCCGTACGCGACGGCCTCGAACGTCAGCTGCCTGGGCGGCTGGTTGGCGTTTCGATTGACGCCGACGGCGCCCCTGCGTACCGGCTGGCACTGCAGACCCGCGAACAACACATCCGACGCGAGAAAGCCACCAGCAACATCTGCACGGCTCAGGTATTGCTTGCCGTCATGGCCAGTATGTACGCGGTCTACCACGGACCCGAGGGGTTGCGTGGCATCGCGCATCGCACGCATCGATTCGCCCGCCTCGTCGCTGTCGGTCTTGAGCGCGCTGGCCTCTATGTCGTTCACGAGCACTTCTTCGACACAGTACTTGTGCGTGTTCCCGGGCGTGCTGAGAAAGTACTTCGGGCCGCGCGCGGACGTGGGATCAACCTTCGCCGCGTCGATGATGACACGATCGGGATCAGTACCGACGAGGTGACGCTGCGGTCCAATGTTGAAGATGTCTGGGCAGCCTTCGGTGTCGAAGACGTCGACATCGACGCCCTGGACGCGCTGATCGTGGGGGAAGGCAACATCGGTGTACCGCCTGAACTGGTGCGCACGTCGGACTACCTGACGCATCCGGTGTTTTCCAGCTATCGCAGTGAAACTGAGATGCTTCGGTACCTCCGTCGTCTGCAGGACAAAGACGTCGCACTTGACCGGTCGATGATCCCACTGGGTTCGTGCACGATGAA
>JAJAYM010000210.1 GCA_027117675.1 Actinomycetes bacterium
GCCACTAGCTCTCGCAGCTCGAGTTCGCTCATCTGTTCGCGAGACGCCTTGGGGTCGCCTCCCGCGAGCCGCACGACCACATCCGTTGAGCGGGAAAGCAACCAAATCAAGGGTGTCGACACCTTGGCCATGAGTTCGATGGCGGGCGCCGAGAGCAGCGCAACACCCTCGGCTCTTTGCAGCGCTATGCGCTTGGGGGCCAGCTCGCCTAGTACGAGGGAGAGGTAAACGATGACCATGGTGATGCCGACCAGCGCCAAACCGTCAGACAGGCCCTCTGGCAGCCCCCAGTCGGCGAGCACGGGGGCGACATCCTTGGCGATTGTTGAGGCGCCGAACGCAGCTGAAAGGAAGCCGGACAGCGTGACACCGATCTGGACGGCGGAGAGGAACCGGTTCGGGTGGTTGTGCAGTCGGAGTACCGCGCGACCTCGCGTGCCCCGCTGCGCCAGCTGCGATATCTGGCTTTCGCGCAACGACACCAGTGCCATCTCAGCGGCAGCGAAGAACCCTCCGACCAAAACAAAGAGCAAGACAATGCCGATATTGACCAACAGGGGGCTCAACGTTCGGCCCCCTCGGTACTAGGAGGTTCCATTCCCTCAGCGTAACGGGGCAGCCCCCGAAGGCCCAGTGGATGGCCCTTCCGCTGGGTGCTCGGCTGCCCTCGGTTTGTGGTAGTCGAGCTCGTCAGATCTCCACCGGTGGTGGCAGCGCGCCGACCCCCCAGGCATCGGCCCCGCCGTCAACGGTCAGCACCGTTCCGGTGACGTAGCTGGCAGCGTCTGAGAGCAGGAAAGCGATCACCGCAGCGACCTCCTCCGGTCGCCCCAGCCGCTTCATCGGGATCGTCTCGGCCCACTCCTCGACGACGGCGCCGTACTGCTCGAGGCCCTCGGTGGCCACCGCCCCGACGCTGACGCAGTTGGTTCTGATTCCGTAGCGTGACCACTCCAGCGACAGCCCGGTCGCGAGGTTCTCGACGGCTGCTCGTGCTGAAGCGGCGTGTGCGGCCTGGGGCGTCCCCCTGCGCGGGCTGAACCCAACGAAGACCACGCTGCCCGACCGTTGCGGGATGAGTGCGCGGTTTGCCACCTCGCTAGTCACCGACCATGCCGCTTCGACTGCCAACCGGTGAACGGCACGGAATCCGCCAAGGGTGATGTCCTCAGCGTTGGCGGTGAACTGCCCTCCCGCGTTGTTCACCAGTGCATCGATCCGCCCGCCCTCGTCGATGACGCGGCCGATGAACGCCGCCACCTGGTCCGGTTCGCGGACGTCGCAGGTGTCAGCCAGACAGACACCGCCTTCGAAGACGATCTGCTCGCGGACTGCCTCCAGCGGCTCGGGGCGACGACCACAGATCGCGACGCGATATCCCTCAGCGGAGAGCTGGAGCGCAGTGGCCCGGCCTATTCCAGTGCCACCACCGGTAACCACGGCCACGCGACCGTGCGGATCGGAGTGATTCATCTGCCCACCTTCGCAGCGCTTCGATGGCCGCGCAGCCACATGCGGGAATCGGTCGGTCCGCAGAACTTGGCCCCTCGGTAGGGTTGCTGGAATGACGGACCGGTCAGTTGTGAAGGTGCGGATTGCCCGCCGCGGCCCACTCGTCGGCAGGCTCCGCGTCCCGGGCGACAAGTCCGTCTCACACCGCGCGCTGATCCTGGCTGGCCTAGCACACGGCACATCGACCATCACCGGGCTTTCGGCGGGGCTGGACGTTCATCACACCCGCCAGATCATGGCGGCCATGGGCGTGCGCATCGACGAGGCTGACGACACGCGGGCCGACCAGCCGGTGGGGACACTCACCGTCCTCGGAGGCGAACTGCACGAGCCGCGTGAGGTGCTGGATGTGGGGAACTCGGGAACGGGGGCGCGGCTGCTCGCCGGCGTCTGCGCCGCGCAGCCGTTTCTCAGCGTCATCGCGGGCGATGAGTCGATCGCCGCGCGTCCGATGGACCGCGTTGCTGAGCCGCTGCGCCAGATGGGGGCGCACATCGACGGTCGTGATGGGGGCCGGTACACCCCCCTGGTGATCCGCGGCGGCAGCCTACGCGGCATCGACTACACGCCTCCGGTCGCCAGCGCACAGGTGAAGTCGGCGGTGCTGCTTGCTGGCCTTGGTGCGGACGGACCAACGGTGGTGCGCGAGCCGGTCACCACCAGGCGCCACACCGAGGAGATGCTCGCCGAGCACGGGGGCGAGGTGACCGTTCAACCCGACGGCTCCGGCGGATCGGTCATCACCCTCATCCCAGGCTCAGTGTCGCCAGGTGACTTCGCGGTTCCCGGCGACCCGTCACAGGCTGCTTTCTGGATCTGCGCCGCTGCCGCCATCCCTGGTTCGGACGTGACCGTGGAGAACCTCTACCTCTCCCCCGAACGCAGCGGCTTCCTGGAAGTGCTTCTGCGCATGGGGGCTGACCTCATGGTCGACCGGGCTGCGGGAGTCGTCAGGGTGCAGGGCGCCGAACTCGCCGGCGTCGTCGTTGAAGGAGCCGAACTGCCAGACCTGATCGACGAGGTACCAGCACTGAGCATCGCGGGGGCGCTGGCAATCTCTGGTGCCCTGGAGTTCCGGGGCGCCGGCGAACTCCGCACCAAGGAGAGCGACCGCATCGAGACCGTTGCCGCCATGCTTTCGGCCCTCGGTGCCACGGTGAGCACTGGTGCGGACTCGTTGGCGGTGCAGGCGGGGACGCTGTCTCCAGGTTTCGTCGAGTCGCACCACGACCACCGGATTGCGATGGCCGCGGCAGTGGCCACCTGCGGCTTAGCGGGCGACGGGCATGTCACGATCTCCGGCTGGGATGCTGTCGCCACCAGCTATCCGAGCTTCCTCGACGACTTGGACACCCTGAGCGCGCCCCGCTGAGAGTGGCAGTGGAGGGTCAGTTGGCACGCTTTGCTTTGAGGTTCTCATCCAGCGCAGCAAGGAACTCTTGGGTGTTGAGCCACTGTTGGTCGGGCCCAACCAACGTGGCGAGGTCTTTGGTCATCTTGCCGCTCTCGACCGTTTCGACGCAGACCGCCTCGAGGTCACTGGCGAACTGTTGCAGGGCTGCGTTTCCATCCACGACGCCACGGTGTTGAAGGCCACGCGTCCAGGCGAAGATCGAGGCGATCGGGTTGGTTGACGTCGGTTTGCCCTGTTGGTGCTGGCGAAAGTGACGCGTCACCGTGCCGTGAGCGGCCTCAGCCTCGACGGTCTTGCCGTCCGGCGTCATCAGTACTGACGTCATCAGCCCGAGCGAACCAAAACCTTGGGCGACGGTGTCGGACTGCACGTCGCCGTCGTAGTTCTTGCATGCCC
>JAJAYM010000211.1 GCA_027117675.1 Actinomycetes bacterium
CTCCTCGACCGCCTCGCCAGGCGGGACTTCGTCGACCAGGGCGTAGGCGCGAGCCCGCAGCTGCCCGAACCGGCTGTGCCACTGCTCTGCTAGACCCACCGCCGACGCGAAGCGCCGTTGCCGCGCGGCTGCGACCAGAGCGTTGAGCGCCGCACGCGTGAGCCCGAAGACCGCGGGGGGCGCATTCGCCGTGCGCCAAGCATCCGCGACCTGCCACTCGTCTTTGGCCAGCACCCGCGCGACCTCCGCGTCGCCGACAAACATCGCGTCTAGGACGGCCCCCACCGTCGAAGTCCCTTGCATCGCGGCCAGCGGCAGCTCACCCGTGATCGACAGCCCCTCACGGTCGGACGCCGGCAGCAGCATCTGAACCACCTCGCCTGCAGGGGTCTCGGCCATCAGCAGCAACGCATCCGCCAGCCCCCACGACGTGACCCAGTCGAGATGACCGTCGACGCGCCATCCGGAGCCGTCGCGCGTCGCCGTCACCGTCGGCGCTCCCGGGCGTCGAAGGTGGGCGAAGGCCACCGCACCCAAGTACTTGCCGCTCACCAGCCCGGTGGCCCAGCGCGAGCGCACGGCGCCGTTCTCCGACGACCGCGCAGCCTCCGCCGGCGACCGGTGCTGCGTCAGCACGAACCACAGCGCGCCGGACGCGCCCGCCAGCTGCTCGTGCACCTCGCGAACCTGCGCGGGTGTCCACCCCTCGACGAGCCCGGCTGACAGGACGCCGGCACCTGCGAGGCGGTCGACGTCAGACCGGCTTACCCCCTCGGCCTCCAGCCGCTGCGCAGCCGCCGCACACGCGCGGACAGCGTCCACCGCGGCGGTCAGCTGCGGCGACAGGCTGACGCGCTCGTCGGCTCCGATCACGTCATCGACCATCGGTCCACCGTACGGTGGGTGCGTGAATAGCGATCGCCTCGTCCCCCACCTTGACGCGCTCGGCACGACGATCTTCGCTGAGATGTCTGCCCTGGCCGTTGCAACCGGTGCAATCAACCTCGGCCAGGGTTTCCCGGACGTCGACGGTCCAGCCTCGGTAGCCGAGGCCGCAGTAGACGCGATTCGTGCGGGGCGCGGCAACCAGTACCCACCGGGGATCGGCGTCCCGGAGCTGCGTCAGGCCATCGCCCGACATCAGTTACAGCGGTACGCGCAGGTACTCGACCCAGACACCGAGGTGCTCGTCACCGCCGGGGCTACCGAAGCGGTCGCAGCAGCCATGCTGGCGTTCGTAGACCGTGGCGACGAAGTAGTGGCGCTGGAGCCCTTCTACGACTCCTACCGTTCGACGGTCACCATGGCGCGCGGTCGATGCGTTCCAGTTCGACTCGATCCGCCCGACTTTCGTCTCGACGAGGGCCGGCTGCGCGAAGCGGTCACCGCACGCACGAGGGTGATCCTGCTCAACTCACCACACAACCCGACGGGGGCTGTGCTGAGCCGCTCCGAGCTCGACGCTGTGGCCCGAGTCGCCATCGAGCACGACCTTCTCGTAGTCACCGACGAGGTTTACGAGCACCTTGCGTTCGACGAACCTCACATTCCAATCGCCAAGCTGCCCGGTATGGCCGAACGCACGGTCTCGATCTCCAGCGCCGGAAAGAGTTTCTCATTCACCGGGTGGAAGATCGGATGGGTCACCGGGCCGGCCGCGCTGGTTGCCGCTGTCCGGACCACCAAGCAGTTTCTCACCTTCGTGAGCGGTGGTCCGTTTCAGTTCGCGGTTGCTCATGCTCTCGACAACGAGATGCCATGGGTCGAGGGTCTGCGTGAGTCGATGGCCGATCGCCGTGATCTATTGTCAGACGGACTGACCGAACTGGGGTTGACAGTCTATCGACCGCGCGGAACCTACTTCGTCACCACCGATGTGCGCTCCGTCGGCTGGGATGATGCTCTCGCCTTCTGTCACGCGCTCCCCCAACGCGCCGGGGTCGTAGCCGTGCCGTGCTCGGTCTTCTACGAGGACCCTGGTCCTGCCGAGCGCGCCCTCGTGCGATGGACGTTCAGCAAGCAGGAGAACGTCCTCACTGACGCGCTCACGCGACTCGCAGCCGCTGATCTGTCCCCTGACCTCTGACCGGCAGCGGAGGCCCGCGTCACTCGCTCTCGCAGCGGCACCATCACGACGTTGCCAAGCACCACCGTGACGCCCGACGCCGCCAGGACAGGAAGCGCAGCCCCTCGGCCACATCGGCGCGGATTGTCGTTGTCCAGTCGTGATCGGTGCGACACGAGCCACGAAGCAGGAGCCAGAATTCCGGCGGCCACGAACCGCACACTCGACGTCCTGAAGTGACACCCGTCCTGAAGTGACACCCGTCCTGAAGTGACACCCGGGGGGACACTCGGCGGGCAGTCTAGAACCACTTGGCGTAGAGGAGTTCCTCTGGCATGATCACGCGCCCCTCGGGCGGGATGCCGTGGAACTGCTCACCAATCGCCTTCGCCCACTTCGACCCTCGCGTCAGCAGCTCTCGACTGTCGGTCTGCATGCGGTCGCGAGTGACCAGGACGCCAAGATCGGCGCCCGGATACCGGTACTCGCC
>JAJAYM010000212.1 GCA_027117675.1 Actinomycetes bacterium
CCAGCAGAGCCGCCGAACCGTCCTTGCGATCCAAACCGATCTCCAGTGCCTCCACTCTGGCGATGAGGGCGACGCGCTCTTGTTCTGCTGCTCGTTCCTCTTCTCGAAGGGCCGCCACCCGCTCGTGGGCTTGCGCGAGCGCCTGCGACGCCTCTTCGTACTCGCCGTCGAGGTCGACTTCACCCTCGTCGAGCCCAGCTATCGAGGACTCCAAACTGGTGAACGCCTGCTGCGCCGTTCTGGCCCGTTCGTCGGCCTCGGCTAACGACGACCTCAGTCGCTCACGCTCAGCCGCGGCACCATCGACCGTCGTCCGCGCAGCGCCGACCTTGCCGACCAATCTGGCCATGCCCTCACGCCGGTCGGCGATCGCCCTCAGTTGCTCGGCGAGCCGCTCATCTCCAGAGGCCAGTTCTCGCTCCGTCTCAAGCCTTTGCTGCTCAGCCGCAGCCAATGCACTGCGATCTCGGACCACCGTCGCCTCAAGCGCTGTCTCTTGTTCGCGAGTTTCCTGCGCTTCACGCTCCATGTGCTCCGGCTCCCGTCCGGAGGTGCGATGGGTGGGAACGTCCGCCGCGAAGCGGACCCGCTCAGACGCCAACGAAGCGAGTCCGCGGAACCTGTCGCGCAAACCGGAGAGCCGGAACCAGGTCTCTTGCGCGTTCGTCAGCGCCGGCAACGTCGCTGCCACGGCACTTTCGAGCTCGACCTCGCGCTGCTGAGACAACGCCAAAGCGGCATCGGCTTCCGCGCGCAGCTTCAGTAACGCGTTCTCGTCGGCAACCTCTTGTTGAAGGGCCACTTGGAAGCCGGTCAAGTCGTCGGAGAGAAGTCGGAGGCGAGCGTCTCGCACCTCTGCCTGGATCACACTGGCTCGCTTGGCGACCTCGGCTTGCCGCCCGAGCGGCTTGAGTTGACGCCGCAGCTCCGCGGTCAGGTCGGTCAGCCGGACGAGGTTGGCCTCCATCGCGTCCAGCTTGCGCAGCGCCTTCTCTTTGCGCTTGCGGTGCTTGAGGACGCCGGCCGCCTCCTCGATGAATCCCCGGCGGTCCTCGGGGGTGGCCGACAGCACCGAGTCAAGCTGACCCTGACCCACGATGACGTGCATTTCGCGGCCGATGCCGGAGTCGGAGAGCAGTTCTTGGACGTCCAGGAGCCGGCACGGCTCACCGTTGATCGCGTACTCAGAGCCACCGTTTCGGAACATCGTCCGTGCGATCGTCACCTCGGCGTAGTCGATCGGCAGAGCACCATCGGTGTTGTCGATCGTCAGCACGACCTCAGCGCGCCCGAGCGGCGGCCGACCCGAAGTGCCGGCGAAGATGACGTCTTCCATCTTGCCGCCACGCAGCGACTTAGCGCCCTGCTCACCCATCACCCAGGAGAGCGCATCGACAACGTTGGACTTGCCGGACCCGTTCGGGCCGACCACACACGTGATGCCCGGCTCAAAGCGCAGCGTCGTAGCGGAGGCGAACGACTTAAAGCCACGGAGCGTAAGAGTCTTGAGGTACACCGGCGACTACTCCTGCGGCGTCGGCCCTGGTGCCGAGGAACCCCGCACGCGGGGCGCGGGACTTGCCGGAACGAGGGTGGGGCGGTGAACGTGCGAGGTCAGCCTACCGAGCGAGGCTGATGCCATGACGCCGGACGCGCGGAGCCGACGCCCTGGAGTAGGCCTCAGGCGAGCGCTGGCGCAGATCGCTCGGGGAGCGGAGCGTCCAGCGTGATGATCTCGTCGGCGAGTGAGCCGCCGATCGAGTCGGGCAGCAGGGCCTCGTTCGCTGCGCTGAGCCGCTCGAGCTGCGTCTGCAACTCGACCACTCGGCGACGCAGCCGGGTCACCTCAGCCAGAAGCCTGGGGTCGGTACCGCCGATGTGGCCAAGAATCGCTTTCGCCATGTGTGGGAGGCCCCTTTCGTCGACAAACCTTGCTGGTCTGTTTCGAACGTCTCTGTCTCGAACGCCGCAACTGGCGCGGTCGCGCCGCAGGGTTCAGGTGAAGCGGGCAATGCGCCGGACTGCCCCCCGCATCGGGTCCCAGGGTGACACTCCGGTGACGAATGGGTCAAGAAGGGGTCACGATCTTCCCCGGACGGGGCGTGGCACGTCACCCGATCGGGCTAGTCACAGGTCAGCGCGGAGGCCGCTGACAGCGCTGGCAGACAAACGAGGAGCGGTTCATGAAATGCAAGCGGCGGATCGGTGCGCCACATCGGCGGCACGCCCGGTCTTGGCGCCCATATACGGCCAGCGACCGTTCGAAGTAGCCACTTTCCCCGTTGACGTTGACGTACAAGGCGTCAAAGGACGTACCGCCCTCCCCCAGCGCCTCGGCCATCACCTGGCTGGCCGCGTCGAGTACCCCAACGATGGTGGGCGCTGCCAGCCGATGAGCCAGCCGAGCCGGGTGCACCCGCGCGCGCCAAAGCGCCTCGTCGGCGTAGATGTTTCCGATGCCTGACACCACCGTCTGGTCGAGCAGCACCCGCTTGATCTCTGACTGGCGCCGTCGCACCGTGGCGACCACCTGCTCGCGCTGAAAGCTCGGTTCAAACGGATCGGCGGCAATGTGCGCCAAGGCCGTGGGAACCGGCCGGCTTCCCACTCGATCAGTGGCAAGATGATCCCAGGACAGGCCGCCGAAGGTGCGCTGGTCCAGGAACGAAAGCCAGCGACCATCGTCGAGCTGAGCGTCGAACCGCAGATGGGGATGCTCGCGAAGGTCGCCGTCGGTGATGCGGAACTGCCCACTCATGCCGAGGTGCGCAACGAGCGCGTCCTGGGCGCTTTCTGACCCCGAATCCTCGGCGGCGAACGGGATCCAGAGGTACTTGCCGCGCCGCTCGACGCTCTCACACCGACGGCCGGCCAACCGAGTGCAGAGGTCGGCTCCCCCCGCAGGATGGCGTCTGGCCACCCGGGGATGATGAGTTTGGGCCCCGATCACGGCGCGCCCCACCAGGTGACCCGCCAGTCCCTGCCGGACTATCTCGACCTCGGGGAGCTCAGGCACCGGGCGGCGCCGCGTCGGATGCCGACGTCGTCTCACCTGACCTGACAGCTAGCAACTCCCACGTGGCCGCGGCTGCCTCCTGCTCGGCCTCCTTTTTGGAGTTGCCGCTACCGCTGCCGTGCGGACCGTCTCGCAAGACAACGGTGGCTACGAACGACTTGGCGTGGTCAGGCCCTGACTCTGAGATGCGGTACTCGGGGACACCCAGCTCACGTAAGGCTGTGAGCTCTTGCAGGCTCGTCTTCCAATCAAGTCCAGCGCCGAGGTGGGGGGCCCGGTCGAGCAATGGGTCGAACAGTCGATGCACCGCCGTCGTCGCAACGGTGACACCACGGTCGACATAGACGGCGCCGATCAGTGCCTCCAAGCCGTCGGCGAGGATCGAGGCTTTGTCGCGTCCCCCGGTCGCCTCCTCACCCTTGCCCAGACGCAGGTACCGCCCCAGCCCGATCGCGCGTGCCAC
>JAJAYM010000213.1 GCA_027117675.1 Actinomycetes bacterium
AAGGCTGCAGGATGTGGGGCCATACCCCCACTTCCTGCAGCCTTCCTCGTACAAGCACTGGCCCAGCCATCAGCGAAAGAGGTCGCTAAGTCTGGGCAGACGTGACGGTTCGGATACCGCGAGCGGACGACTCGGCGACGGCGATCAGCATGACCTCGTTGCCGCGTAGCCTCACTCCTTCGCTCCAGGCCGGGGTCTGACCGAGTTGCTCGATGCGGGTGGAAACCAACAGGTCACTGGTTCGCCGTTCGATGGCCAACTCGACCCGGCCAGCGTTGGTGCACTGCTTAAGCACGCGTGAGTGCACGATGAAGAACCGCGCGGCCTCGGCCTCAGCCGCGAACTGCAGCGCCAGCCCCACGCCAGGTGTGTCGCCGCGCTGGTACGTCACCTCGAGGGCAGTCTCCGGCATCGGAAGCGGCCGGGGGCGGCAGCCCAGCGGCGTGATGGCGGCCAGTACGCTCGCGGGTTCACGTGCAGTCGCCGGCTCTCCGCTGCCGAGGTAGCCGTCCTCCGCGTTGCCCTTGTCGATGCGGTACGCCCAGCCGCGTCCAAGCTCAGCCGGAGGCGGGAGGTCCTCTTGACCCAGGTCACCGCTTCTGGAGTCTGGCGTCTCAGGCATCGTGTCCGCAGCAATCGGCGTCTCAGCAACTGCGCCTGGCCTGCTTGACTCGACACCGCTGGTACATCCGGACAAGAGGGCCACGCACAGTGCCGCCGACAGCCACGGGTGTCGGACAGGGGTGCGAGTGGAGTCAGCCACCGTTGCTCGACCAGTGCTGATAGTCAGGCGGCGACCAACGGGCACCCCATGACCAGCCCTGACGCCACAGCTCCTGGGCGATCGATGACCCCGAGGTGATGACGCCAGGGTCACGCAGGTTGGACTCGCGGCGGTAGTAGTAGGGCACGGCAGCCTTGGGCGGATAGACCCGCGAACTGGTGACGTAGGGGTTCTCGAAGGTGTTGATGTCGATGGCGTTTCCGTACGAATGCTGCGACATTCGGTAAGGATTTCCGGTGACATGCCGGCAGTTGAACGCCGAGGTGTTGCCTGCTCTCATCGCACGTTCGTCGACGCCGCCGTATCGATCGGCCGGATACATCCTCTTGATCTGGAAGCCAGACTCGAACGCCCGCCGAAAGATGGCGATGTAGTCCGGTGTCACGGAGGCTGCCCCGATCAATCGGCCCTGCTGCAGTCTCCCTTGGTAGTCCCAAAAGTTCATCTGGATCTGGCGCAGGTTCGACGGCGGGACGGGGCACCCTGAACGCCAGGTGTGTGGCAGGTCGCGTGCGGTGACCGATGTCACCTGGGGGTCAAAGCGCGCCTCAACCTTGAGACGCGTGACGCGTGACGCGTCCCGGGGGCCCTTGTCCCAGCTAGCGAGGAGCCGCAGCGCAGCTCCCCCCGGCTGCGGTGCCCGCCACGTGAGGGTGAAGCGGTCGTCCCCGCGAATCCGACGTTGCTGCAGGTCAAACCAACGTCCGTTGTCGTTGCGCCTCTGCAAGTTCACCGTGACCTGGCCATCGAGCCTGGTCGTGACGACACCGTGCACCCGCATCGTTCGAAGGGCTACCGGGGCGCTGACCCTCCTCAGCGTCACCTTAAATCGGGGAGAGACTCGCACAGCGAGGGTCCCCTCAGACACGCCGCCGCGTCCGTCGCTCATCGTGTAAGTCACGGTGTCGACGCCGACGAACTTCCCGACCGGCGTGTAGTGAATGCGGCCGCGCACGACGTCGGCTCTTCCGTGTTTGGGCCGCTTGACCTTCACGAGGGCAAGCGCGTCGGCGTCGGCGTCGATGTCGTTGGCCAAGACGTCAGCAATAACCGGCGACCCCCAACGCGTCCTCGCTTGGTCGCGGCGGGCTTGCGGTGCGGTGTTGGGGACCGCGGTCACCGAGATGGTGACGGACGCGACGGCAGTGAGGTCGCCGTCGCTCACCTCGTAGGTGAACGCGTCATCACCGATGAAGCCAGCGCTCGATTGGTAATCGATGGCACCGCTGACCACGGTGGCGGTACCTGATGCGGGTGCCGCGACGACACCGACCAAGGTGAGCGAGGGAGAGGGGGTGGCATCGGGGTCTGAGTCGTTGGCAAGCACCGGGACCACTACTGACTGTCCCGACGTCACGGTGGCGACGTCGTCGAGGGCGTTGGGTGCTTGGTTCACCGGCTCTGGGTCCGCAGCTAGGGCGCCGGGCGCAGCCAGCCCGGGCGCAGCCAGCATGGCCACGGTGGCGCAACTGACGAGCAGCACCACCGCGGTTACGCTCCGGCGTTTCGGCATGGCACCCCTAATGGCTCTCTCCCCTGATCGGCCCAGCAGGCCATGACATTGAGCCGGTGACGATCACGTACCCTCGTGCGACGTGGCCAACCCCGAGACATCCGAGGCGATCGCCCAGCTTCAGACGACGCTGGGCAGCATCGAAACGGTCCTTGACCTACCCAAGCTCGGCGTCGAGGCCGCAGCCCTCGAGGAGCAGGCGGCTGCCCCCGATCTCTGGAACGACCCCGAGGCCGCGCAAAAGGTCACGAGCCGGCTCTCGTCAGTGCAGGGCCTGCTTCGTCGGATGGCCGCTCTGCGCCAGCGAGTGGACGACCTCGCCGTCATGCTCGAGCTCGCCGAAGACGAAGCGGACGCCGACGCGCTCGCAGACGTGGACGCTGAGCTGGTGAATCTCACCAAAGCGGTAGGCGATCAGGAGGTTCTGACCCTGCTCTCCGGCGAGTACGACGCCCGCGAGGCGCTCGTCACCGTGCGCGCCGAGGCCGGGGGAGTGGACGCAGCAGACTGGGCCGAGATGCTCATGCGCATGTACTTGCGCTGGTGTGAGCGGCATGGCTATCCCACCGAGGTTTACGACACTTCCTACGCCGAGGAGGCGGGGATCAAGTCGGCCACCTTCGCCGTCAAGGCTCCATACGCCTACGGCACGCTCAGCGTCGAGC
>JAJAYM010000214.1 GCA_027117675.1 Actinomycetes bacterium
CCGCGGAAGGCGTAGATGCTCTGGTCGGCATCGCCCACCACCGCCAGTTCCGCTGGTGGAAGTGCTCCACCGGCCGGCCCAACGATCTCTTGCACCAGTACGTACTGCGCATGGTTGGTGTCCTGGTACTCATCGACCATCACGTGCCGGAATCGGCGCCGATAGTGCTCGGCCGCCTCGGGAAATGCCTGCAGTAGATTCACCGTCGTCATGATCAGGTCGTCAAAGTCGACAGCGTTGGCGTCCAACAGCCGACGTTGGTACGTGCGATAGACCTCGGAGAGCATCACTTCGGTCGATGTTTCCGTGCGACTGGCGTAGAACTCCCAGTCGATCAGCTCGTTCTTCAGGTTGCTGATCTGAGCGCTGAACGAACGCGGCGGATAGCGCTTCGGATCGAGGTCGAGGTCGCGACAGACCATCGCCACCAGTCGCTGCGAGTCGGCCGCGTCGTAGATCGAGAAGGACGACGACATACCGAGCCGTTTGCTCTCTGCGCGCAGGATGCGGACACACGCGGAGTGGAAGGTGGACACCCACATCGCTTTCGCGCGCGGGCCGACGAGGGCCCCGACGCGCTCTTTCATCTCACCGGCAGCCTTGTTCGTGAAGGTGATCGCCAGGATTTGGCCGGGCTGGACGCCCCGCGCCGCGAGCAGGTAGGCAATTCGATGCGTCAGCACCCGGGTCTTGCCCGATCCAGCCCCTGCCACGATGAGCAAGGGGCTGCCTTCGTGCTTGACGGCAGCACGTTGCTGGTCGTTGAGCCCCTCAAGCAGCACCCTGGTGTCGATGGCCGGGCGACCCGACGACGCCGGTTGCGCGGCTGGCGCGAAACCGGGGAGGTCGTCGAAAAGGGAGGTCACTGACCGGAGTCTAGGTGGCCGGGCGGACACCTTCTGGACGGCCCGAACTGGCGGCCGCGGCGCAGGTCAGCGGAAGGAACCGAGCACCGTGATGCGCACGTCTACGCCCTTGGCTCCGCTGTTGAGCACCCGGACCTTTCGCTCATCACCAAGCCCGGCAACCACTGTTCCCGTGACCGTCTGGCCCGGGGTGATCGACAGATCCGTGGTGCCAGGGCGCGACCCACCTGGCCGCCAGAAGGTGAGACGGCCAGCGGTGGTTGCCCGACGCGCCGTCACCTGAAGCAGAACGCTGTCGGCGTCGCGGGCGACCGCGTCCCCCACCGCGAAGTCCTTGGTCGATCCGTCACCGAGGAACGAGAGCTGAAGGTCCGACCCGGTATCCACAACGGTCTTCGGAGTCGCCCGCAGGGCCAGACCTCGACCACCGTTGAGGGTCGCTGGCTCATAGGCACCGGCAATGTCAAGGGTGATGTCCCGCCCGTTCGATCCCTGATTCTCGATGACGACACCAGCGTTGCGCCCGACCGGCACCGACGTCTGCACGGTGGTCGCCCCGCGGCCGTAGGTGAGGACGGGGATTCTGGGGCGGTTACCGCCGGCCGGGTATGCGTAGAGCGAGCCGCGTCCGTTTCCAGCTGTGACAGTGAGGCTGAGGACCGCAGAGGATGAGGCTGGATCGGTTCCCGCACGACCCGCGACGGTCACCCTCGACGTGCCATTGGGGCCAAAAGAGAGGCTCGCTATCCGTTGCGGCGCGACACCATCGAACTGGTCCCCGCCGTCGGCTGCGATCTTGCGCCGGAGCGATAGCGGGGCGTCCGGATCGACGTAGTAGCCGACCACGCTGACGGCGAGGTCGGTCGCGCCGAAGTCGGTGAAGAAGCTGACCTTTCCGTCCGCCCCTACCGGAAGCTGCATCGACGCCGAACTGATCTGGTTCTGACCCGCCGAGACGCGGCGTACCGGAGGGATCTCGCCACCGGCCGGTCCAGCCGTCAGGCCGGCATTCCAGTTCGGACGCCGCATCGCCACGTTCAGAGCCACCGCTGCGACTCCCCTGCCTGGCACTGGGCCAGTTCCCGTCACCTGCACGTCAACGCGGCGGCCTGAGCTCTGGAAGAGACGGCACGGCCCGCTGAGCATTCCTGCACCGGACTCGGTGGAAGCCAGCCGGGTCGGCGCTACGGGTACGTAGCGCATCGGGTCGGTCTGGACGCGTCGCGCCGACGTGGTCAGCGACCCGTTCACGCACGGTGTGCCTAGCGGCTTGCCGTTCCAGAAGGACGTGCGGCCGGTGGAGCCGTCATAGCTCAAGCTGATGTGGATGTGGTCGGTGTGCGGGTTGACGCCGCTGTAGGAATCCCATCCCCGGTCGCCGTAAGCGCGCCAGATCCGCTTGTTGAAGATGATGTACATGATGCCGAGTCGGCGAGCCATGGCGTGCCTATTACCGTTCCCATCAGTGGCTAGGAGCCACGACAAGAATGCATCTGCCTTGGCCTTGCCGGCTTTGGTCGTCGCATCGACCATCCAGTCGAGCGCCCGACCGTCGTTGTGCTCGGATGTCGTGTAGCAAGCATTGCGGGCGATGCCGATCGCCTCGTCGGACCCATAGGTAGACCGAATCAATCCGGCGATCTTTTCGGCACCGGGTTTGTTGACGACGTCGCAGACGGTGTTCTCCTCGTAGGGGGCATAGCTCTCAATCGCTTTGCCGAAATTCGGAGTGTTCGGCTTCGGCGGAGCGGCATCGGCCGAACTCGTCATCGCGAGGGGAATGAGGGTCGCCAGAACCGCCAGAAGCAGCAGGTGCACCGGCGGGCGGAGAACTCTCGTCGACATTGGCATCATGGGTACGGTCGGCGGCCAGGGTGCCGCTCTGAAGTCCCCTGCCTACCATGACGCTGGGCAGATCACCCGATCAGCGCACCCACAACCGGCCATCCGGCCGCCACCCAGCAGAAGGAGCCCCAGTGCCTGAGCCAGTCCCTGAGTCTGAGCCGGACAACCAGGTCGAGCGGGTCCTGGTGGTCACCGCCCACCCGGACGACGTCGACTTCGGCGCGTCAGGGACGCTCGCCCAGTGGACCCGTCAGGGGATGGCGGTCACGCTCTGCGTGATCACCGACGGCGATGCCGGCGGCTTCGACCCGGCCGTCGCTCGATCGGACATTCCTCGCATCCGGCGCGCCGAACAACGCGCAGCCGCCGCTCTGTGGGGCGCGGACGACGTCGTCTACCTCGGTTACCGGGACGGCGAACTCACCGTCTCGCACGACCTGCGGCGCGATATCAGTCGGGTGATCCGCCAAGTGCGACCGCGTCGCATGCTCATTCAGTCCCCCGAGCGCAACTGGGAGCGGATCCAGGCCTCGCACCCGGACCACCTCGCAGCTGGCGAGGCCGCTATCCAGGCGGTTTACCCGGACGCGCGTAATCCCTTTGCACACGTCTCGTTGCTGAGCGACGAGGGCCTCGAGGCCTGGACAGTGGAAGAGGTGTGGGTGATGGCCGGGCCGCAGCCGGGCCATGCCGTCGACATCACCGACACGTTCGCGACCAAGATCGCAGCGCTTCGCGCACACGAGTCGCAGACAGCGCACATGGACGACCTTGAGACGTTCATGCGCGGCTGGGGCGAGCTGACAGCCGAGCGGTTCCACCTCCCGAAGGGTCGGCTCGCCGAAGCCTTCCAGATCGTCAAGACCGCCTGAACATGGCCGAGTGTGCGCCCATGGCCAGGCATTTCCGGCACCCAAGGGGACACTGGGCGGGATTGGGGCTAACGCCAGTAGACGGCGACCACGATGTCGGCGATGGTCAGCCCACCGATCAAGGCCCACGCGCCAGTGGTGAGCACGTCCCGCTTGCGGTTGGCAAACACCAACACGGCAACGACGACAGCGACGGCCAGCTTCACCCCGACCTTGGCGTGGTCGACGGGCGCATCGCCTGACTCGGCAATCCCGACGAGCAGCACACCGGTCACCAACTGCGTGATGATGCCATGCACCATCGCGTTGTTGACGACGCGCGGTGTCACCTTGATCTGAACGAGGAACCCGCCCAACAAACTCGCCAACCCGATGAAGTGCAGCACGATGAGAGCGCGTTCGAGGAAGTCCATACCGTCACTGTAGGGCGTTAGGTGAGCCGGCGATCGGAGGCCCATCGGGCGAGCTCGTTGCGGTTCGACAGCTGCAGCTTGCGTAGCACGCTGGAGACATGTGTCTCGATCGTCTTGATGGACAGGAAGAGCTCTGACGCCGCCTCGCGATAGGTGTAGCCCCTCGCGATCAACCGCATGACGTCACGCTCGCGGGGCGTCAACCGGTCCAGTTCTTCGTCAATCTCAGCTACCTCCACCGAGCCGGCGAACGCGTCGAGAACGAAGCCGGCCAGCCTCGGCGAGAAGACAGCGTCGCCGGCAGCCACCTGGCGCACGGCGTCAGCGAGCTCAGGCCCGCTGATCGACTTGGTCACGTAGCCTCGCGCGCCAGCACGGATGGTCGCGATGACGTCCTCAGCGGCGTCAGAGACCGAGAGCGCGAGGAATCGCGTGTCTGGCGCGCTTTCTCCCACCCGCTTGATCACCTCAGGGCCGTTGCCTCCCGGCAGGTGTACGTCGAGCAGCACGACGTCCGGCTGGTTCTGGACAATCACCGCGACCGCTGAGTCGACGTCCTCCGCCTCGCCGAGGATGCGCACCCGATCACCAAGCTCGGTGCGCACTCCCGTGCGAAACATCCGGTGGTCGTCGACCAGCACCACAGTCGGAACAGTCTTCACATCACTCATCATCGCGTCTCCATCACCAGTTCGACTCGAGTGCCGGCCCCCGGCTCGGTGGTGATCGACGCGCGTCCGCCGTAGCGTTCAATGCGACCAAGGATCGATTGGCGAACACCCATGCGGTCGGAGGGGACGTCGTCGAGGACGAACCCAGCACCTCGGTCGCGCACGTGGACAGTCACCTCGGACGGTGTCATCTCGGCGTAGACCGACACCGTGTCGACGCCGGAGTGGCGCCCGGCATTGGCCACCGCCTCGCGGGTTGACTGAAGCATCGCGGTCAGCCGCTCATTCAGTGTCACGTCACCGACGCAGACAACATCAACGCGAACTCCGTAGGTGTCTTCCACCTCAGCCGCCAGTTCCTCCAGCGCCGCGCGAAATGATGCGGCAAGTGGCGATGGTGCCGGGTAGAGCCAGCGGCGCAAGTCCCGCTCCTGCGCTCGCGCGATCTTGGCCACCTCAGCAGGATCTGATGCGTTTCGCTGAATCAGGGTCAGTGACTGCAGGACTGAGTCGTGAACCTGTGCGGCGATTTCCGCACGCTCCTCGCTTCGGATGCGAGCGCGACGCTCAGCGTCCCGTTCACGCCATAGTCGAAGTGCGAAGGGGCTAGCCACCAACGCAATCCCGACC
>JAJAYM010000215.1 GCA_027117675.1 Actinomycetes bacterium
AGGTAGTCGACATTGAGCATGAAGAACAGCAGCATGCTGGATCCAGCCAGTGGCAACCCGAAGGCTAACAGGGACCGCGCCGCCTGCGGGTCGAAGCCGGGTCTGAATCGGCGGGGGGCCCACGCCATCGTGAGAAGGCCGGAAAGGATGTTCGAGACGACGAATCCCCACACCATGGACCAAGCACCTAAGCCGCCGAGCGCGAGGCTGATCGACAACGCAGTCCCCACCACAAGACTAATCAGGTCGATTCTCATCCGCGTAGCCTGCAAAAAATGCCGTGTGATCAACGCGGCCGGGACCGCAGCCAGGGCATCGATCATGATGCACACCGTGAGAACCCGGATCAGGGGGACCGCATCCGGGGCGTCGAGGGTTCCCCCGATCACGGGGGCAGAGACGAAGCACACGGCATACAGCACCGCGCTCCACACGAGCGCCATCGACGCGACCGTCGGGGCAATACGGTCAATCCCGTCGGCCCACCGCACGACAGCCAGACTGACTCCGAGCTCGTTCATGCTCAAACCAGCAAAGAGGACCACTAGGGCCACCGCAAAGACGCCGTAGTCCTCGGGCATCAACAACCGCGCAAGTACGATGCTGGCGAGCATGGAGCCCAGGCGGCTTACGATGTTGTTGAGAAAACTCCACCCGAGACCTCGAGTCACCCTTTGCCCGAGACTCTCCGCCACGGACGGGGGTGGGATGTTCACAACAGATCAGCTCACCAATGCCTCGCGCAGCACTGACACGACGCGTTCCTGCTGTTCCACCGTGACATGGGGAAACAGCGGGAGTGTGAGGATTTCTTCTGCCGCCCTCTCGCTGACAGGGAACTCCACCCGGTCGATGCCGATGTTGCGAAAGGCATCCGTGAGGTGGACAGGCTGGGGATAGTGGATCCCGGCTCCGATACCTCGCTCGTGGAGATACTCGAGCACTCGGTCCCGACCGGGAACCCTGACGACGTAGAGGTGCCACACATGCTCGTTGCCCGGCATCGTCTGCGGCAGTCGAACTCCCGGCGCGTCGGCCAACAGCCTGTCGTAGCGCTGGGCGGCGTCTCGCCGTGCCTGATTCCACTTGTCCAACCTGGCCAGCTTTGCGCTGAGGATCACCGCTTGGACGGTGTCCAGCCGCGAGTTGAAGCCGACAACCTCATGCACGTACTTCCGCGCGCTGCCGTGGTTCGCGAGCAGCCTGCTCAACCGAGCCACCTCGGCGTCGTCCGTGACGATCGCCCCCGCGTCTCCTGCCGCGCCAAGATTCTTACCTGGGTAGAAGCTCGTCCCAGCGACGGACCCGAGCGTCCCGCAAGCCTGACCGTGACGGCGAGCGCCTTGCGACTGGGCTGCATCCTCCACCACGACGATTCCTGACCCGTCGATCGCGCCCAAGATCTTCTCAACGGGGGCGGCTTGGCCAAAAAGATGGACGGGAACGACAGCACGCGTACGTGGCGTGACTGCATCAGCCACCTTGAGCGGGTCCATGAGCAAGTATTCGTCGTCGACGTCGACAAGCACCGGCAAGGCACCCGCGCGCACAACCGCTCCGGCCGTCGCGATGAACGTGTTCGCCGGAAGGATGACTTCGCTGCCTGGCCCGACCCCCACAGCTCGAAGAGCGATCTCGATTGCGTCCGTTCCGTTCGCCACAGCCACGCAGTGAGCGGCCCCGAGGTAGTCCGCGAAGTCGCTCTCGAAACGCTGAACCTCCGGGCCCCCCACGAATGCCGCGCGCCTCAGAACGCCCTCGAGGAGAGGGCGCACCTCGTCGGCAATCTCCGCCTGCTGGGCGACTAGATCGACAAGTGGGATGGGTGCGTCCATCGTCGCGTACTCGTCCTTTCCTTTTCGTCGATGCCTGTCATGACGAGCCCATCGCGGGGGAGGATGATGTCCGTGAGGCAACTGGTCGAGCATTGAAGTCATCGGTAGCCCCGCGCCCCAACGCACGCTGAACTCCTCGGCGTGTCTTGTAGCCGACGAAGTTGACACCTGCCCGCAGGTCACTCGCCGGATGGAATGGGCTTGCGCTTGCGCGACCACCAACAGCACGGATGTAGGAGTCCAGCTGAATCTGCGCCGCGCGCTGCAGCGAGAATCGCTCAGTCGCAGTCGACAAGGAGAATTGCCCGAGCGTCTCACGCTGCTGTGGGTGCATCAGCAACGGACCCAGCAGGTCGGCGAGGAGAGCCGCCCCGGCCGTCGGGTCTCGACCGACGCCATACCAGCCCGTCCAGAGGAACTGGTCGAGAGTTCCTGGCCTTAACAGCTCCCAAAATCCACGCTCACCCTGGACGATTAACGGTTTGCCGAACGCCATGGCTCGCAGTGCTGAGCCCCCCATCCCGATGGCGACGTCGGCTGCGGCGTACGCCGGACGCGGGTCAACCAACTCCCCCGTGAGAACGACTGCCCGACGACCAGTGCGCGAGTTTGCGCGATCAGCGGCCGCTTCCACTTCCGCCCGCGCCGGGCCGTCGCCGACGACCAGCAACCGCGCCCCTGGCTGCATGTCGGGGACGACCTCGATAGCAGTCAACAGGCCCTCGAG
>JAJAYM010000216.1 GCA_027117675.1 Actinomycetes bacterium
CGACGACCACCTGCGCAACCACGGATTCCTGCACGAACGCGGCGGATGGGCGCTGTCTCCGGTGTTTGACGTCAACCCGAATCCCGATACCGACACGCCACGACGGACCACCATCGGCGGCGCCAGCCGGCGCGAGGACGCGCTGGCGGCCCTCCACGCGTACGCAGGGGACTTCGATCTCGACGACAAGGCTGCTGCCCGTGTCCTGAGTGAAGTGAGGGCAGCCGTCTCCGGATGGCGTGACATCGCCGCCGCGAACAGCGTGCCCGAGAAACAGATGGAGATGTTCGGCGACGCCTTCTGGACGCCCAACAAGCCCTAGCATGCGCGAGCCAACGCGCCTCGTCTTGCAGGAGTGCGCAACTCCCATGCGGTGGGAGTTATGGCGTTGCTGAGTCCTCCTTGGTGACCGTGACAGACCCCTGCTCCTGCTCGAACACCCAGACGGGTGGGTGCTACCAAGCCCTCGCCACCAACAGAGCGGGCGCCTTGCCACATGCCCAGCCACATTCGATGGGTATAAGGGCGGCCCCCCAGTTCTTCGTTCGACTTACCTCGAGAGTTTGGAGCTTTCGGTCCAGCCCCAGGGCGGGCCGTGCCTCCGGGAGACGCCTCGCCCTCGAGTGTGTACTCGTGAACGTCACTGCAAAGTGACAGACCCCAACGGCCTACCTGGCAGACGTCTACTTTCCCTGGAGAACCTCAGGAGTCGATCTTGGTGAAGTCGTCGGGGTTGCGGGCGAACACCGGGGGGTCGTTGGGGACTGTGAGCGCCGCGACCAGTTCGCCGTCAGCGCGCGAGCCGGCAGCGGCCCGGAGCAGGAGAGTCCTCAGCCTCGGTCTCTTGTCGAAGAGGACGGGTCCTGAAAGTCCATCGGATCCTCGCTTCCGTCGGCCCCCGCGCCGAACGTTGGGCGCAGTCCCTGCAGCTCGCCCTCCAGGGCACCCAGCGCAACGCGGAGCTCGTCGATGCGCTCAAGTAGTTCGCCGTTCGCGGTCCACTCGGACGGCCCTGACACCCCAGAGCGATCCCGGTTGGCGATCTCGTCCGCGTGGTGCGCGCGGGCCTCCTCCATCGAGCTGATGACGATCCCGATGAGGAGGTTGAGCACGAGGAACGCGGCCAGCAAGACGTAAGACAGGAAGAACGGGATGGCGAACGGGCTGACGGGCTCGGCCTCGGCGAGGTAGACCGGGAAGTTTTCAAGCGTAAGCAGCACGAACAATGTCAGCATCGAGCGCCCTATCGTGCCCCAGTTCCCGGGTAGCTCCGCCCCGAACAGGGCCCAGCCGATCATCCCGTACACAAACAGCAGCAGCGCGATAATGACGACGACGCTGAACATCGACGGGACCGACTTGACGACGGTGAGAACCAGGATGCGGGCGTCGGGGAGAAACCGTGCCAGCCGCACGACCCGAGCCAGGCGAAGCAGTCGAAGCACCTGCGCCTGCTCCCGTATCCCAGGGATGAGCACGGCCCCGATGACGACGAGGTCGAACACGTTCCAGCCGCTGCGGAAGAAGTCCGCGGGCCGTCGCCCGTAGGAGACGAAACGAAGAACCAGCTCGGCGAGGAAGACGACGTATAACGCTGCGTTCAGCCAGATCAGGGTCGAGCCGTACGCGGCCATCACCTTGGGATAGGTTTCAAGCCCCAGGACGACGGCGTTGGCGATGATGATGGCGACAATCGCCCCGTTGAACCAGTCACCGTCGACCAGTCGGGCGAGCTTCCCGCAACGTGCTGGCGCGGTCACGTTCGGACCAACGACCGCTCCGGACCCACAGACTCGTCACCGCCACATTTCGACACGTCTGCGAGCCCGCCCACGCTGTCGTCCTGGGGGTCGGCTGGCTCCTGAAGCAGGTCGCCGCTCACGTCGAGACGGCCAGCGAGGCGGTGGTCAGGATCTTCACGACGTCGACGACGAGCGTCATCTTGATCCCGACCAAATCAGCAGCAAAGCCAGTCCGGTGTTGAGGTAGACAAAGCGGTGTCCCCGGGCGAGGAGCGATACGTCCATTCGAGGTCCCTTGGTCACCGGCAACGCAAGCCGAACTTGGCCAAGGTCTCCTTCACCCGAGAACTCGGGCCGCTCCCCGGGTGGTCAGGGACCACCGGACTGACGAGGCTGCGATTGGCGAAGTACTCCCCTTTGAACGGAAGATTAACTGGGACATCAGCTTCTGGCAATTAGGGGACGTGTGACGCTCGGCGTCGCGAGAATGGGGTCGGCAAGGGGGAGAATCGAGCCACCCAAACTGATTTCGCGGACCTCCGGGCATCGCCTCGCGTTGCTTGGAGGTTCCTGAGCTTGGAAACGAGGCTGGAACTGGTCTCCCCAACGGTTGAAGTTTCCGCTTGCATCGAACGAGCGACGACAGTCAGGGCCTTGCAAGCGGAGTCCTGCGTGGCGGAAGGACAAACGCGGCCGCTACCGCAACCATGACCAGGACCAGGACGAAGATCCACCCGAGATGTGCAGCCAGGCTGCCACCGTTGTACATACTGATCCCGACACCGACAAGGGATACGGCGACAGCACCAAACGCGGCTTGGTGAATACGACGCAGCCCAAACAGGACAAGGCAGCAAGGGACGACGAACCAAACAACGCTCGCCGTGCTCAGTCCACGGATCTGGGTCGTGGCTGTAGTTGTCCATGGGAATGGATCAACGAGTTCGGGAAAGAACATCGCCATGCAGTGAGCCAGCAAGCCGGTCACTCCGAGACCAATGAGTACAGCGTCCGCAGCCGAGATTCTGTTGGCCTTCTGCGAAAGCGGCAGGCCCGGAAGCGCGAAACGGGCGCTTACCGCCAAGATGACGAGAACTGCCAAGCTCGAGATATAGGGGATTGACACACTTCAGGATACTTATGTTCAGGCCCCCACAGGCTTGCGGAGCGCGCCACCGGCGCCATCACCCCGACCCACTTGGATCCACAGACCCACCGGCATTTGACCCGTCGGCCGGTTGCATGTCCAGATGCGAGAACCCAAGCGCGGCACCGTAGTCTCGAACACCGCAACGACGTTCCACCACTTCCGCCTGGAACAAACTGGATGCGCGGCGCGGACAGGATTGCCGCGTTCTTGCTGCGGTTGGCTCGGGTACTCAACAAGGACCGCGCACCGCTCTTTCGCGACTCATGCCTGAACCCCGGTAGCCTTTACGTTTCGAGGCGACGACTTGGGAGCGGGGTGAGGGGGCATATGAGAGCCACCCCCGCCATCTCCCTGGACCAAGATCATGGGCGCTGCAGCGGCCAACCGGCCGGCCCGACTCTCACAAGAAACTGACCGACCCCAGGTGGCCGGTCAGCGCGATCGGCGCATTCTCCCTGGCCGCCGGAGAGACGTCTGCAGTTCGCCTGCTCGCAGACAGAAAGGCTCTGGGAATGGCACCACTCAGCGCTTTCGAGAAGGCCAACCTCGATCGACAAGGATTTGACTGCCTCGACGATGAGGCCAAGCGTATTTATGCTCTGCCGCTGCGCTTTACACCCGTCGTTGGCACAGCCTGCATCATCATCGGGCTCATCCTGCAATCATCCCTCTGGCTAGCCCGGATCGTTCACGGGTTTTGGGGGTGATTGGCGTGTAGATGCACGGAAGTGCCTGTCCTGCTTGGGAAACTTGGTCTGCTGAAAGGTCCAAGC
>JAJAYM010000217.1 GCA_027117675.1 Actinomycetes bacterium
CGTTAGTGCTCGGTCAGCCTCGGTGAGAGCCGCGCTGAAGCGGTGCTGCGCCGACAAGAGTGCGGCTCTGGCCGCAACCGCGAGATCGTTCCCCTTGGGCATCAGCGCCAACGAAGTCTTGGCGGCCTGATCGGCTGCCGCGTAGCCTGCCGGGTCGGCCGTCACCCGTCCCTGCTCCACGAGCAAAAGTGCGAGAAGGGCCCAGCTGCGCGAGTCCGTTGGTTGTGCTTCGACTTGGCTCTTGAGCTGGCCGATCTGTCCGGCCAGGTCATTCGCGGGCACGAAGCCCACAGCGCTGATGGTGGACCGCGTATCTACGGCGCTGGGACTGCTGCCGCCCAGGTTCACTGGCAACAGGGCGGCGCCAACGGTGAGGAGGCCGGTGAGGCCAACGACGGCCGCGGCGGTGGTAACTCTGGTGGGTGTCACAGCTGCGCCAGGGCGTTGAGCGGGCGGGACGGGTCAAAAGGGTGGTGGCCTGGGTCGCCCCGCGAAGCGAGACGACCCAGGCCCCCTGTCAGCCCTGGACGGTTGCCCTGGATGAGCGGCCGAACATCACCGCACCACCGACCATGGCCAAGAATCCGAGGGCCACCAGACCGGTCGAGACCGGTGAGATGCCATCGGACGGAACACCCGCGGACGCGGCGTTGGCTGCATCCGAGCCACCGTCGAGCGGCGAGTAGGCGCTGTTGCTCGCCGAAGGCGCGGGAACCGAGCCATCATGCGGGAGAGCAACGTAGGGGAAGAACTCAGTGAACCCCTTGTCGTTCGTGGGCACGGCGTCACCAAGGTCGTTCGGTGAGCCGACGAGTTCGCCCTCGACAACCTGCAGTGCGATGTCGAGCACGTCGTCAGTCAGGCGTCGTCCGTTCGGGAAGCCAGCGTTGTCGCCGCCGATGACCCCAAGACGGTTCGGGTTGTCTGCCGGTGGGATCGAGGTGTTGAGCCTCAGCATCTCGCCGGGAGCCTTCAGGTTCGCAGGCTGGTTGAGCCCTTCCACACCGGTGAGGAAGACCGAAACCAGGTCGTCACGCGGAGTGGCCGGTGCTGGGATGCCGTAGATAAGTTCCACGAGGTCGGCCAGGTGCGAGTTCTTCACGTACTTCAAGTACTGAGCGTCATCCACCGGACGGCTGGCGTTGAAGCCATCTTTGTCCTTGAGCGGGATGACAACTTCGTTGACCAGCGGGTTGCCGAGGCGCGATACCTGCGACCAGTTTCCGGACGCCGTGCGCTCCTGCGTGGTCGTCCAGACACCAAAAACGGGGTCTGGGCCCTCACCGGTCAGTGACCTAGATGGCACCTGAAGTGCCACCGTGTTCACGTTGAACCCAGCGAGGGTGTCGTCGCCAACCTCAGAGAGGTCACCGCCACACAGCAGGTCGAACACGCGCAGGTCGAGGAAGAACGGGTCGTCGGCCTGACCGGCATAGGTCTGTCCGTTGCCGTCGAGAACCGAGGTGCGGGCCTCGTGGCGCAGCTTCCCGTAGTTGGGCATGGATGCGGTTCCGGTGTGGCTCGGAGCGACCGGACCCTTGGCCATGACCTTGGTGCCACCGCCAACGTTCAGACGCTTCAGCGTGAACTGCTGACGCACGTTGAGGTCCGGGTCGGTGAGGCTGGTGACCTCACCGGTGTTGTACAGGAAGGTGTCCTCGTTCTGATAGGTCGTCTTGAAGGTCCACCGATAGATCTTGTCTGCCAACGCATCCCCGTCGTTGTCGATACGCAGGTCGTACTGCGCGTCGGTGGCGAATGGGTAGAAGTTGGGACCCCCTGATGGCTCCTCAAACGGAATCCAGTTCGCGATGAGGGTGGTCTTGGTGGGAGAGAGAGGGCTGACGAAGGCGTATAGGTCAGTGCCGTCGTACTGCGGCATGCCACTGATCAGCGGGGCCTCGCGGTGGCTCGAAGCCACGGCACCAGACGGCGCCAGACCTACCGCACCAACGCCGGCGAGCAACGCGCCGCTGGCGAGAGTGGCTGCAGCACGACGACGCCGAGTGGCGCGGTTCGTGGGTGGATTTGGGGGTTGCATCGGATCCTCCGAATCAGAGCGGGCGCATCGCCAGATCGGCGGTGCACCCGTCATTCGGAGCCGCAACCTGTTCGGATTGGTCGCAAATCGGGCAGAGCGAAATTAGGTAGCGAGCTCAAGCAGGAGTACCGGGTCGGTCGTCGGTGCTGCTGATCCACCCGCCGGCTCAACGCTCATGCCGAACGTGGTGGTTCCCTCAGGCAGGTCGACCAGCGCGCTTCCGCGTCCAGCGTCTGGCTGCAGAAGTCCGAGGGACGTGGCGCCCCCTCCGTCGATCGCCCACAGCTGGTAGGTCTGATCAGGAGCGGTTGCCGGCACCGACACAGTGAGGAAGGCTGCTTGTTCCCGGGTCGGCGAGTACACGAGAGTTCCCGTGCCTCCTCCGACGACCTCCGAGCGCCTAACAGTCGCCCCGGGATCGGCGAGCAGCGCGGTGATCTCGCCAGCCGCGACCTGTGCTTCGTCGGCTCGCTGGTCCACCTGGTAGGTGGAGATGCCGAGCCCGCCAGCCACGATCATGGCGGCAGCGGCCACACCGGCGAGCCAGCGACTGGTGCTGAGTCGACGGGACTTGTGCTCGGCGAGGCTAGCCACGGGAGCGTAAGTCGTACTTTCGCTTTGTGGCGTCTGACTGGCCTGCTCGAGCACCCTCGAGCGCAACGAAGCCGGGGGCGTCTCGGCCACCGAAGCAGCAAGGGCAGCAGCGGTCTCACGCATCTCTCGGACGTCGGTGTCGCATAGGTCACAGCCTGTCAAATGCTCTTCGAAAGCTCCCGACTCCGTCTGGTCGAGCGCATCAAGGGCGTACGCGGCTGCCAGCGCGTGGAGATTGTCGCTCATGCCGTCACCCCTAAACAGTCTCGGAGGCGGATCAAGCCGTCACGCATCCGCGTCTTGATGGTGCCCAGCGGTGTCCCAAGTCGTGTGGCGCCCTCTGAGTAGGTCAGACCGCCGAAGTAGGCCAGCGTCACCGATTCCCGCTGCAGGTCGGTGAGCGTGCCGATGCACTCACGCACCGCTTCGGCCTCCAAACGCCCCTCGACCACCTCGACCACCTCGTCGTGCTCGCGTGCCAACGAACGTTGACCGACCCTCGCCTCACGGTCGATGGACGACTGCGCCGATCGCACTCGGTCGACGGCGCGCCGATGGGTCATCATCATCACCCACGCGAATCCCGTACCACGCCCAGGATCGAAGCGGGGAGCCTGCTGCCACACTTCCAGCAGTACCTCCTGGGCCACCTCCTCGGCTTGCTCAGCCTGTCGGATCACTCTCCGAGCAAGGCCGAAGACAGCAGGGGTCACCACGTCGTAGAGCTCGGCGAAGGCGCCGTCATCACCCTTCGCCACCCGGAGCAGCAGCGGGTCGAGTTCGCGCCGAGGGGAAGACTCCTCGGGGGCATCTGAAGGTAGCTCGCGCACAAGGTGGAGTCTGGCCCGGCAAGGCTCGGTCGCGCCAGCCATCTGGCCCACCCCCTTGGCTCCGACGACTCTCATCAGTTGTCATTCGTCAGTTGTCATTCGGAGCCCGACACCCTGCGGATTGGTCCCCAGCGCAGACTCGGGTGTGGCGAATCCCCCGGCCCCGGGCCCTCGCGCCAGGCATGCTGCAGGAAGTGACGCGATAGCCCCACTTCCTGCAGCTTGCCTCGCGCCAGATATGCATCTGTGCTAGCCGCGGAAGCGTCGGGACCCCAGGGCCTGCGCGGCTAGGTCACCGTCGGGTGGGTACGTGACCTCCTCCAGCGTCAGACCATGCGGAGGCATCACCATCACCTCCGACGACCGCCCCGTCTCGTGCAGAACATCGCCGACCCAGGACGCCGGACGCCGACCCTCCCCCACCGCGACGCAGGCGCCCACAAGCGACCGCACCATGTTGTGGCAGAAAGCATCAGCCACCACCGTCGCCTCGAGCAGTCGGTTGGCATGGCGCTGCCACTCGAATACCCGCAACGTGCGAACGGTGCTCGCGCCTTCACGCCTCTTGCAGAAGGCGGCAAAGTCGTGCTCGCCGATCAGCTCTGAGGCTGCAGCGTCCATCGCATCAGCGTCGAGTGGGCGTCGGTTCCAGACCACGTCGGAACGACGGATGGGGTCGACGCCGACGCGGTCGTCGCTGATCCGGAAGGCGTAGCGACGAGAAATCGCGCTGAAACGGGCGTCGAAGCCTTCTGGTGCCACGCGCACCCCCCAGACACGCAGATCGACCGGCAGCAGTCCGGAAAGTCGGTACAGCACGCGCTCACCGTTGGCGGTCCAGGCCTCAGCAGGAACGTCGGTGTGAGCCACCTGACCGCGAGCGTGGACGCCGGCGTCCGTCCGCCCGGCCACCGTCAATCCTGGCGGGCCGTCCAATCGGAGCACCACCGCGAGGGCCTCGTCGAGCACGCCCTCGACTGTCCGCAGCCCCGGCTGCCTCGCCCATCCGGAGAATTCCGAGCCGGCGTAGCCGAGGTCGAGACACAAACGCACCAGCCCGCCCCCCTTCGGGGGAACGGGCTCGTGGTCAGACGCGGGAGTCGTCAGGACTCCTTGGTGCCGTCGGCCTCGTCGGTCTCGTCTGAAGGCTCCGACTCGTCGGCAGCGGCCTCATCGGCGGCAACCGTCTCGGTGGATTCCACCGACTCAGTCGCCGCATCAGCGGCCTCAGGCGCGGTCTCGTCCACAGCAGTCTCTTCGACCGCAGCCGGCGTGGCAGCCGCTTCCTTCTTCGGCTTCGTCGCGCGGGTCTTACGCTTGCTCTCGTCAAGCCGCTCGACCAGCTCGATGACGGCCATCGGGGCGTTGTCGCCCTTGCGCGGACCGATCTTCGTGATTCGGGTGTAGCCACCTGCACGGTTGTCGTACTGCGGAGCGATGTCGGCGAAGAGCGTGTGGACGACGCCCTTGTCGAGGATGACCGTCATCACCCGACGCCGCGAGGCGAGGTCGCCTCGCTTGGCGAAGGTGATGAGACGCTCTGCCAGCGGGCGGACCCGCTTGGCTTTGGCCTCAGTCGTCGTAATGCGGCCGTGCTCGAAGAGCGCCGTGGCGAGGTTCGCCAGTATCAGCCGCTCGTGCGCCGGACTGCCGCCAAGACGCGGACCCTTAGTGGGGCTTGGCATTTCTCGTTCTCCTTGAGTTCAGTCAGGCGGTGGCTAGAGCTGCTCGTCCTCGACGAAACCTTCGTCATCGTCGTCGTAGTTGTCGACGATGGCCGAAGGGTCGAATCCGGGCGGGCTGTCTTTCAGTGCCAGACCGAGGCCGACCAGCTTGGTCTTGACCTCGTCGATCGACTTCGCACCGAAGTTACGGATATCCATCAGGTCGGCCTCGCTGCGGCTGATGAGCTCACCCACGCTGTGGATACCCTCGCGCTTGAGGCAGTTGTACGACCGGACGGTAAGGTCAAGCTCCTCGATCGGCAGCGCCATGTCGGCAGCTAGCGCCGCATCGGCCGGCGACGGACCCATGTCGATGCCCTCGACCTCTGCATTGAGCTCACGGAAGAGACCGAAGAGCTCGACGAGGGTCTTGCCAGCTGACGCCACGGCGTCGCGCGGACGCATGGACGACTTCGTCTCGACGTCGATCACCAAGCGGTCGAAGTCGGTGCGCTGCTCGACACGGGTCGCCTCGACCTTGTACGAGACCTTGAGCACCGGCGAGTAGATCGAGTCGACCGGAATGCGGCCGATCTCCTGGCCGGCCTGCTTGTTGAGCTCGGCGCGCACGTAGCCGCGACCTCGCTCGACCGTCAGCTCCATCTCGAGCTTGCCTTTGCCGTTGAGCGTGGCGAGCACGAGCTCCGGGTTGTGCACCTCGACGCCGGCTGGGGGGGCAATGTCAGCGGCGGTGACGACGCCGGGCCCCTGCTTGCGCAGGTACATCACGACAGGCTCGTCATGCTCAGTGCTGACGATCAGCTCTTTGATGTTGAGGACGAGGTCGGTGACGTCCTCTTTCACACCAGGAACCGTGGTGAACTCGTGAAGCACGCCGTCGATGCGAATCGACGTAACTGCCGCGCCCGGGATCGACGACAGCAGCGTGCGACGGAGCGAGTTGCCGAGCGTGTAGCCGAAGCCAGGCTCGAGCGGCTCAAGAATGAAACGCGAACGGTTCTCGTTGACAACCTCTTCGGCCAATGACGGCCGCTGTGCAATCAGCACGTGTTGCTACCTCCGGGTCAGGGCGCCCACTATTTGACGCCGCGAACAGGTGCAGATGTCGGCGGATGCCGAACCCTGCTGTCGAGCTGCTACTTGGAGTAGAGCTCGACGATCAGCTGCTCTTGCAACTGAGAGTCGATCTGCTGCCGAACGGGCAACGTGTGAACCAAGATGCGCATCTTCGACGGAATGACCTCGATCCACGCCGGCACCTCGCGCTCGCCAGCCTCGGCGCGTGCAACGACGAACGGCGTCATCTCAACCGAACTGGGGCGAACCTCGACAATGTCGGTGTCAGAGACGCGGAACGACGGAACGTCGACCTTGCGACCGTTGACCATGATGTGGCCATGGCGCACCAGCTGACGTCCCATGTCTCGTGACTTGGCAAAGCCGGCACGGTAGACGACGTTGTCGAGCCGCGACTCAAGGATGCGCAACAGGTTGTCGCCAGTCTTGCCCTTCTTCTGGTTCGCCTCTTCGTAGTAGCTACGAAACTGGCGCTCGAAGATGCCGTAGATCTGCTTGGCCTTCTGCTTCTCACGAAGCTGCAGCAAGTACTCACTGTCTTTGCTGCGTCCACGGCCGTGCTGGCCGGGGGGGTAGGGGCGCGCCTCGAACGGACACTTAGCGCTGTCGCACTTTGAGCCCTTGAGGTAAAGCTTCATTTTTGCGCGACGGCACTTGCGGCAGTCGGCTCCGGTATACCTGGCCATGAAAGTTTCTACTCCTGCTTCGAAGGGGTATCAGACGCGGCGACGCTTGGACGGTCGGCAACCGTTGAACGGGACGGGGGTGACGTCCTGAATGGAGCCGACCTCAAGGCCAGCTGCCTGCAGGGCGCGGATCGCGGTCTCCCGGCCGGAGCCGGGACCCTTGACGAAGACGTCAACTTTGCGCATGCCGTGCTCTTGCGCCCGACGCGCCGCAGCCTCGGCGGTCATCTGCGCAGCGAACGGGGTCGACTTGCGAGAGCCCTTGAAACCAACCTGGCCGGCGGACGCCCACGAGATCACCGCACCGGTCGGGTCAGTGATCGAAACGATGGTGTTGTTGAACGTGCTCTTGATGTGAGCGTGCCCGTGGGCCACGTTCTTCTTTTCCTTGCGGCGCACCTTCTTGGCGCCGCTCTTTGCCTTAGGGGGCATGTTCTTCTACTCCTGGAGGTGATCGGTCCGCATCGTGCGCGCCCGCTGTGCAGGCTGCGGAACGTGCGGCTACTACTTGGTGACCTTCTTCTTGCCGGCAACGGCCTTGCGCGGGCCCTTACGGCCCCGGGCGTTGGTGTGCGTGCGTTGCCCACGGACGGGGAGTCCGCGGCGATGGCGAATGCCCTCATAGCTGCCGATCTCAACCTTGCTGCGGATGTCGGCGGCTACCTCGCGGCGGAGGTCACCCTCGATCTGGTACTTGTCCTCAATCCAGTCGCGCAGCTTGACGAGCTGCTCGTCGGTGAGGTCTGCCGAGCGCATGTTGGGGTCGACGCCGGTAGCGGCGAGCGTCTCCTTTGAGCGCGTCCCGCCAATGCCGAAGATGTACGTCAGGGCGATCTCCATGCGCTTTTCACGCGGGAGGTCAACGCCCACTAGGCGAGCCATGTTGCTCCTCTTTCACTGCCGAAGGTCTGTCGGCCACACCGGTCCGCGTGCCGTTACCGGCGTGCGGTCTCCGGCCTTCGTCCGGAGGTGGCGTCCTGCAGAGGTCGGCGCCGAGGCGCTGATCTCGCAGGGGTCGGGTGCAGCCTTGATGTTTCGTGCTGGGACTACTCGTGACGCTGTGTTCAGTTGTCGAACGCCGGAGGGCGCGTTTGGTCAGCCCTGGCGCTGCTGGTGGCGCAGGTTCTCGCAAATCACCAACACGCGACCGTGGCGACGAATCACCTTGCAC
>JAJAYM010000218.1 GCA_027117675.1 Actinomycetes bacterium
GCGTGGACGTCGACACGGCGCTGACCTGCGGAAGTACCCTTCACCGGACCTGACTGAATCACCCTTGGACCATCTCTTAATCCGCGGGTTGGGGGTTCAAGTCCCTCGCGGCGCACCCGTTTGTCTCACTCGATTGACTTGCCGACCGGCTGAACCGACGCATTGGTCATGGCCGTATCCACGCCATCAAAGTGAATGCCTCGGGGTCCGTGATCCGGCGCTATCTGGGCACCCTCGTCCCCAAGGGACAAGATCTGTTGGCAGTCGACGCCTCCTGGATCTGGCGCCACACATCCGGACATCCCGCCGCGGGTCGGAACCACCACCGCGCCACACAGGCGGATGATGGTCTCCCGTGAGCATGGAGCCCTCGTTGCGCGCAGTGGTCGACCACGCCATCCGCGACGCCACGGACCGCACCGTCGTCCCGCGCTTCCGCACCCTCGAGGCCAAGGCCATCACCGAGAAGTCTCCGGGCGACTGGGTGACCGATGCCGACCACGAATGTGAAGAGCTGCTGACCGCTGCGCTGCAATCGATCGAGCCAGGAGTCCCAGTCGTCGGCGAGGAGGCGGTCGCTGCCGACCCTTCACTACTCGCAACGGCGCACAAGCATGATCGCGCCTGGGTGTTGGACCCGGTCGACGGAACGAAGGAGTTCATCGACGGCAGCCCTGACTTCGCGACGATGGTGGCCTTGGTCGAAGGCGGCATCACCACAGCGTCCTGGATCTGGCAACCGATCCATGGGCAAATGTTTGCCGCCGTTGGCGGTGCAGGAGCCACACGCAACGGCCGACCCCTCGAGGCACGCCGCGACCAAGGTCCGCGCGAGCAGTGGCGAGGTCTGCTGCGCACCCGTGCAATGCCAGCAGCTCTGCGCACCGCATCGGACGCGTCACTCGAGCGGGCTGGCCTCCACCACACGCACGTCGCGGCGGCGGGCGTTACCTATCCGCTAGCCGCCACCGGAGAGTTCGCCTACGCCCTCTACTGGCGGACGCTGCCGTGGGACCACGCGCCAGGAGCCCTCCTGGCCCAGGAGGCCGGTCTCACCATCCAGCGGCTCGACGGGACACCGTATCGCCCCTTCGCGGGAGGCCCCGGCCTGCTCACGGCCGCCACACCCGAGGTTTGGGCGACGGTGCGGGACGCTCTCCCTGCCGACCTCCAAAACTGAGAACGATCAACGCTCAAGTTCGGATCGAGGGTTGCCGAACTACACTATTGTGATTACTTCCCCAGGGACTGCGCGAGCCTGGTCGCTGCTGCGCGCCGGCGTCCCCCTCAGTTTGCTCTGCGACCTCGCCGAACCGGACGGCCCGCCGTCGCGCGAGATCTACACAGCTGAAGCGGTGGCCGACGATGTGGCCCGTGCCCACCCGGCTGGCCGATTGATCGAGCTACCGGAGGTTTCGATCTTCTCGGCATGACAGCGCACCATCGTCGACTCGTGATTGCGTCTTTGGTCGCAGCCACGTGCGGCGCGGCGCTGCTCGGCGCGGTGCCTGCTTCTGGGACGTCCGACGAAGTGCCCGCGACTCGAAGCACGAGCAGTACCGACGCCCTCGCGCGTCCGGTCGCAGGTTGCTCGGTGTTTCCAAGGAACAACTACTGGAATGCCGACATCAGCGACCTCCCGCGACACTCGCGCAGCGATGCGTGGCTGCGTCACATGTCACCCCGCACAAAGCTGCACCCCGACTTCGGACGCGCGTACGGCGACCAAACGGTGCCCTACGGCATCCCGGTCACCGTCGTGGGAGGCGGACACCCCCGCGTGAACATCGCCTTCACCTACAAGCGAGAGAGCGACCAGGTGCGCTACCCGTTCGGCAGCGACACCAAGATCGAGGGTGGACGCCGTTCCGACGGCGACCGGCACGCCATCGTCGTCGACAAATCCCGCTGCCGCCTCTACGAGACGTGGAACACCCGCAAACGTGACGGACGGTGGCATGCCGGTTCCGGCGCCGTGTGGAACCTCGACTCCAACGCACTCCGACATGACGGATGGACGTCAGCAGACGCTGCAGGACTTCCGATCCTTCCCGGGCTGTTGCGTTGGAGCGAGGTGAGAAAAGGGGCTCTTCGGAGTTGTCGGTGGGTGAGTAGTTCGGGGTCGTGTCGTTGAGGGTGTGTTGGGTCGAGGTCCTTCAGGATCGGTAGCGACTAAACACACCTACCGAAGGACCTCGACGATGGCTGAGCCTACGTCGTGCTGCACGCTGCCGGGCAGCTACTGCGCACGTATCGACACTTTGTTCAACATGGCCGGTGTGCACGTCACCGATGTGGGTTGGGGGGCGGCCGGGGAAGTCGGTGGCGGCCGGCTCACGTTAGGGATCGAGACGCATCCAGATCCGGTCGGTTGTCCGGAGTGCGGGGTGGTCGCGACTGGTCACGGTCGTCGGGTCCGCCGTCTGCATGACATTCCGGTGTTCGGGGCGCCGGTTCAACTGGTGTGGCGATCGCGGCGTTACCGCTGCGCCGAGCCGGCGTGCGTCATCGAGGGGTTCACCGAAGACCATGCACTGGCCGCGCCGCGGCAGAAGCTCACGAGCCGGGCGATGTGGTGGGCGATCAGCTGCATCCAACGAGACACCGCCTCAGTCGCTGCGGTGGCCCGCCGGCTCGGAGTTGATTGGCACACGTTGTGGGATGCGATCGCACCGCTGCTGGTTGACCTCGCTGATGACCCGGCCCGGCTGCAAGGGGTGACCGTCTTGGGTGTCGATGAGCACATCTGGCATCACAGCCCCAGACCTGGGAAGGGCCCCAAGGAGTTGACTGGGATGGTCGATCTGACCAAGCAGCCCAACAAGAACGGCCAGCCCAGGACCCGGGCACGGCTGCTGGATTTGGTGCCCGGCAGGTCCGGCCCGACCTACGCCGGCTGGCTCAGCTCCCGCGGCCCAGCATTCACCGACGGTGTTCAGATCGCCACCCTGGATCCGTTCCGCGGCTACGGCAACGCGATCCGCGACGAACTCCAAGACGCCGTCGCGGTGCTCGATGCGTTCCACGTCGTCAAGCTTGGTTTAGCAGCGATGGAACAGACCCGCCGACGGGTCCAGCAAGAACAGTGCGGACACCGGGGCCGCAAACACGATCCGCTCTACCGGATCCGCAACGCACTCCGCGCTTCCACCGACAAACTCAGCGCCAAACAAGTCACCCGGATCGACGCCGGACTCCAAGAAGGCGACCCGAACTACGAGGTGACCGTCGCGTGGTACTGCTACCAACAACTGCGTTCAGCGTTCGCGACCACCAACCTGCGTGAAGGCAAGAAGATCGCAGTGAAAGTGCTCGACTCGTTCCACACCTGCCCGATCCCCGAGATCGCCCGACTCGGCCGCACCCTGCGGTCATGGTCACAGCAGTTCCTGGCCTACTTCACCACCAACCGAGCCAACAACGGCGGCACCGAAGCGGTCAACGGAATCATCGAACTCCACCGCCGCATCGCCCGCGGCTTCCGCAACCCCACCAACTACCGACTACGAATGATCCTCGCCGCCGGACAACTCACCCACCCAAATCTCCGATGAGCCCCTTTAC
>JAJAYM010000219.1 GCA_027117675.1 Actinomycetes bacterium
GAACCAGCACCTACACGAGCTCGGCCAGGCTGGCGAGAACCAGACGCTGGCCCGTAGCGGCCGCACGACTCAAGGTCTGCCCAAGCTCGTTGGGATCGTCAACGACAACCGGGATATCGAGATCAGCGACCGGACGCCCAGTCCGGGCCGCTACAAGATCGTGGTTCGCGACTCCACGAGTCAACACAACTGGCACCTCTATGGCAACGGAAAGTCCATCTCGACGACGGTGCGCGGCACCGGTCGTTGGGTGTTCCGGATCCGACTCACGGCTGGCAACTACCGGGTGGTGTGCGATCCGCACAACGACGATATGGAGTTTGACCTCATCGTTCGCTAACCGGTAGACGCGACGCGATCAAGACGCGTGGGCCTCGATCCGCCGAGCTAGCTCGATGTCGAGTTGGGTGATTCCACCGGCAGAGTGCGTCGACAAAGTGAGATTGACGGTGCGCCACCGGATGTCGATGTCGGGGTGGTGGTTCATTTCCTCGGCGTCGATAGCCAACGACGCAACGGCGGCGATCGCCTCAGGGAAACTTGCGAACTCGATACTGCGGTGCAGGCTTTTTCCGTCGCTTGACCAACCCGGAAGCTCACTGAGCTGACGCTCCACCTCCGAGGGTTCCAAGAGGCGGCTCATGGGCGTTGGACGTCGTCGAAGAAATGACGTAGGCGCGGATTGTCCGGCCAGTATCGCTGTGCATTCTCGACCGCCTCAACTGTTGCCGTTGCGCGCTCTTGTGCCTCGTACACCCGCGCCAGGGTGACCCACGCATCCGACCGCTCCTGCGCGCTGCGGTGCCAACTCAGCGAGGCACGTGCTTCGGTGGCGGCCTCGTCGAGACGGCCAGCTTCGAAGTGATCAAGGGCCTCAAGTCGGGCGAGCACTGTGCCCGTGCTGGCCACGGCCTTCGCGTGCCGCATCGCATCGGCCAACTCCTCGGCCACCTCCGCGTACTCGACTTCTCCATCTTCGACGGCGCGCAGGAGCGTCCAAGCGCGCTCAGCCTGTTCGTTCATCGACTTCGAGGATCTGGAGCGCGCTCGTAGCACCCGGAAGAGTCCGAACGCCGGGTCGTACTTGGTGTCGACCACCCGCTCTTTCATCGGGATGATTGCGTTGTCGGTGATTTGGATGCCCTCGGGGCACACCTCGGTGCAGCACTTGGTGATGTTGCAGTATCCGAGGCCGTGGTCCTCCTGCGCTGCGCGTTTACGCTCGAGGGTGTCGAGCGGGTGCATGTCGAGCTCGGCGATCCGGATGAAGAACCGTGGGCCTGCGAAGACGGGCTTGTTCTCTTCGTGGTCACGGATGACGTGACAGGTGTCCTGGCAGAGGAAGCATTCGATGCACTTGCGGAACTCCTGACTGCGCTCAACATCGATCTGTTGCATGCGGTAGTCGCCAGGCTTGAGTCCGGGAGGTGGAGCAAACGACGGAACCTCGCGCGCCTTCTGGTAGTTGAACGACACATCGGTGACGAGGTCGCGGATGACGGGGAATGCGCGCAGAGGTGTGACCGTAACCGTCTCGCCCTCATCGAAAGTGTTCATCCTGGTCATGCAGAGAAGTCGTGGACGTCCGTTGATCTCAGCACTGCACGACCCACATTTGCCGGCCTTACAGTTCCATCGGACCGCGAGGTCCTGCGCCTGGGTCGCTTGGATGCGGTGGATGACATCCAGAACCACCTCACCCTCGTTCACGTCGACGTCGTAATTGTGCAACTCGCCGTCGGAGTCCGAGCCCCTCCAGACCCGGAACTGTGCTGAGTACCCCATCACGCGCCACCCTCCGGAAGAGCAGTGAGCTCGTCCATGGTCATGTATTTATCCAGCTCGTCGCGATCGAAGAGCTGGAGAAGTTCTGTTGGCATCGACGGTAGCGGTTGCTTGAGGACGGACACCGTCTCGCCGTCCACGCGGCAGATCAGATTGACCTGCCGCCACTCCGGGCTCATGACAGGGTGGTCCTCGCGCGTGTGACCGCCACGTGACTCTTCACGCATGAGCGCGGCGCGGGCGACGCACTCCGAGACCAGCAGCATGTTGTCGAGGTCGAGCGCCAGGTGCCATCCCGGGTTGAACTGGCGGTGGCCCTCGACCGTGACGCCGGCGGCTCGTCGTTTGAGACCTTCCAGCTGCTCAAGGGCGTCCTGAAGCTCTTCACGTCGACGGATGATCCCGACCAGGTCGTTCATCATCAACTGCAGGTCGGTGTGGACGGTGTAGGGGTTCTCGGTGCCGTCACCGTCGAACGGGGCGACAGCCTCGGTGGCTGCGCGGTCGATGTCTGCGCCGGCTACGGGGGGTCGAGCACCGGCGAGACTCTCGAGGTATAAGGCCGCCCCAGCGCCTGCCCGGCGTCCAAAGACGAGCAAGTCAGAGAGCGAGTTGCCACCAAGGCGGTTGGAGCCGTGCATGCCGCCGGCCACCTCGCCCGCGGCAAAGAGCCCAGGGACACCGACCGCCGCGCCGGTGTCTGGCTCGACCTCTACCCCACCCATGACGTAGTGGCAGGTCGGCCCGACCTCCATGGCCTCAGCGGTGATGTCAACGCTGGCCAATTCCTTAAACTGGTGATACATCGACGGCAGCTTCTTGCGAATCGTCTGCGCGGGCAGGCGGCTTGCGACATCGAGGAACACCCCGCCATGGGGGGAGCCGCGGCC
>JAJAYM010000220.1 GCA_027117675.1 Actinomycetes bacterium
ACTTCTTCGTGCAGACTCGGCTGCGTGGACGGTCGGGTTGGGACCTTCCCCATCACCTTCTGCCGCGCACCTAGGTGCTGATGCCATTGGCGTCGCTCGACTCCATCTCGTGCTTGCGGGGATGGTTTCTTGAATCATCGAAGGCGCAGCCTAAGTTCAGAGGTCGACAGAAACTAGAGTTGAAATCAGTACTTTCATTCGATTTTCCAAGATCGTGCCGCTAGAAAGTGGGTATTATCGAACGGTGGACTCTCGAATAGATGAGCTCGACATTCAACTCCTCGACCTTCTGCAGTCAGACGCCCGGATGCCGTTCGTAAAGTTGGCCGATGCCCTGGGAGTCTCAGACACCACGGTGCGCACGCGCGTCGATCGACTCGTCCGTCTCCTCGGAGTCAAGTTCGTTGTTGACTTCGACCCAGCAGCTTTGGGACTGCTGTACCTGTACCTGGCAGCACGCGTTCAGGGAGCCACGATGGCCAAGGCCATCGAACGGCTTGCGCAGATGCCCGAGATCGTGAGCGTGGGGCGCACCACCGGGGGCTATGACCTCATTTGTGAAATCATTTGTCGCGACAACGACGACCTCACAAGAGTGCTGGACGCGGTGCGTGCGATTCCCGGGATCGTTCACATGGACACCTTCAATGTGTTGCGAGTCGAGAAGGAGGACTGGCGATTCAGTGGTTTCGCTGCGGGACGCGGCACTAGGCGACGTTCCAAGTAGCAGCGTTCCTGTTGTCCCCCGCCTCAAGCGGACAGGTCGGTGCGGCGTTACTTGAGCTCCGACACGATCGACATCCGCAGGTTCCGCATGCTCATCAACGTCTCGGGAGTCGAGGCCTATGACGGAGAGACGTGGAGTGGCCGCACGGTGCGTATCGGCTCGGCACTGCTGCGGATCGGCAGCCCGGAGCCGTCAGCGTCATGGATTCGGCTGACGTGGACGAGGGTCGTGTCGAGAGGTGCCGCCGTTCTCTCGTAGCCAGGGCAGGGGGAAGGAGGGATCCTCCGTGTCGATCTCGCGCGCCAACCGATGCCCAGCGAAGACTGCCTCGCTTGGCATCTGGGGCGCCTGTGCATCCCCAGTGCAGTAGACCGCGGAGATGCCAGCGGCCGTGAGCGCCTCAACGTTGGATGTCAGATCCCGGAACAGCGAGTCTTCAGAGACCTGCTGGGTTACGAGCACGACGCCATCGGCCGCGAGATTCCATTCTTCGCCGTACTCTGTTTCTCCCCACACGTCTGTCTTGTCGAAGCCAAGTACGTTGACGTTGGTGTGGAAGATGACACCAAGCTTGCGGAGGTGTCTCCTCAGCATGTCGCCCTCGAGGGTCTCATCGGATACTGGCGAGATGATGGGTGCCGTGCTGACCAGGTGCGTTTCGTAGCCCTCACCGGCGAGTAGCTCTGCGATCCCCGGCCCGACGTAGTAGTGATCGGTGTCGTACACAACGACCCTGCCCATCGGCGGGCGCTTGCCGGCCATGATCTGCTCCGGCGTGAGCGCACTCTCGTACCCGGCAATGGGTTCAAGCATCCCCGGCTGCGACCCATCCGTGACCCAGTGCGATCCCGTTGCAACCACGATCAAGTCCGCCCCGTAGTTCAATACGTCCGCAGTAGACAACCGCCGCCCTAGAACTACCTCCACGTTCTTGAGTTTGGCCAATCCGATCACTCGGTGATCCACGACTCGGCCCCAGTCGCCCAGCGTTGGCAGCTTCCGCGTCCACTTCAGCTTGCCGCCCAGCTCTGGATCTTGTTCGACCAGGTGAACTGCTTCGTAGCCGCGACGGCCCAGCACCATGGCGCACTCCATGCCGGCCGGTCCACCACCGATGACAAGGATCGCTGGTGACGGATCAGCGGGGCGTACGAATATCTCTGGGTGCCAGCCGCGGCGGTACTCCTCGCCAGCTGTCGCATTCTGAAGACAGCCGACCTGATTGAACGTCTCCTCGCGCAAGATGCAGAGGTTGGATCCGGTGCATTCGCGGATTTCGTCGAGTCGCCCTTCACGGATCTTCGTCGGGAGGAACGGGTCGGCGATGGCCGGGCGCGCAGCGCCGATGAGATCCAGCTTGCCGCTCCGCACGATCGCGGCCATGACGTCGGGGTTGGTGAACCGACCGACCCCAACGATCGGCTTGGCTGTTGCCTCACGAACGCGACTCGTCCAAGGCTGTTGTGATCCCTCGGGGAAGTAGCGAGACGTGCCGGAGTCCTGGGGCCAGCCACCAACGTTGACGTCGAACAAGTCAACGTGAGGATCGACGAGGCTGATCACTTCGAGCATCTCATCTATCTCGATACCCTTGAGCTCGTCACCTCCATCGGCCGACACACGGGTTGCGATCGCGCAGTCCTCTCCAACTGCCTCACGCATCATCTGGAGCGTCTCGATCTGAAATCGTGCTCGGTTTCTGAGCGAACCACCGTATTCATCGGATCGGCGATTGGTGATCGGGGAGAGGAACTGGGTGACGAGGTAGCCGTGGGCACCGTAGAGGTACACGATGTCGAAGCCAACGTCACGAGCTCGTTGGGCGGCGCGCACGAAGTCTTTCTGAACCCTGCGAATATCGTGGAGTGTCATCTCCTTGGCCAGGCTGCCGCGCAGAGAAAAGGAGCCGATCTGGCTGGGGGCGATACGAGCGTGACGCGACTCACCGTTCGGGGCGTAAGCCCCCCCGTGATTCAGCTCGATTCCGGCCAGCGATCCGTGTGCGTGGATAGCCTCTACCACCAGGCCGAGGGCGGTCATTCCCTCTTGGTCCCAGCAGTCGGAGGCGACGGCCGGCGTCTCGTCGGCGTCCGATGAAACTGGGGCGTAGTCGACGTTGACCCCGCCCCAGCCACCCTCTGCTTTGATCCCGCGGAACGCGGCATGTGTGAGCGGGCGGCTGGAACCGAAGCCCGAAGCGTGCGGCACCTGGTAGAAGCGGTTTGGCAAGGTTTTCGGGCCAACGCGCAGCGGTTCGAACAACACCGCATGTCGTGGATCCATCGATGTACTCCCATCGATGGACAGCCCGGGCTCGCCTGCGGTGTCTGCCATTCTCTACAACCTCACTCTTTGGCTGGTCGGATCGTAGAAGGGCCTGATCGATGCCTCGGCGCGGACACGATCGCCAGCTACTTCGATCTCGTACTGCCCCGCGTTGATGAACTTGTTGTCGGCCAAGCCTTCTTTGTTTTCTACGTATCCCATCCCCAGTGCCCCTCCGACGGTGTGGCCGTACATGCCAGAGGTGATGTGTCCAACGATGCTGTCGTCGCGCCAGATCAGCTCGTTGTGATGGAGGAGCCTTTCGGATTCGAGCAACTTGAACTGCACGAGCCGTCGGGAGATGCCCTCCTCTGCCTGTCGTTGCAGGGATGCCTTTCCGAAGAAGCCGTCGGGTTTTTCCCAAGAGACCGCGAAACCCAAGCCAGCCTGCAGCGGGGAGTCATCGGGAGTAATGTCGTGTCCCCAATGTCGGTATGCCTTCTCCATTCTCAGTGAGTTCAGGGCGTGATAGCCGGCTACTTGCAGGCCGTACTGGCCTCCGGCTGACTGCAGGCGATCGAAGACATCGCCAGCAAACTCGGTCGGCAGGTAGAGCTCCCAACCCAGCTCGCCGACATAGGTGATGCGGCTTGCCCGGACCCGGGCGTAGCCGAGGTCGACGAGCCGCGACGTGCCGAAAGGGAATCCCTCGTTGGACAGGTCCTCCTCAGTCACTTGCGAAAGCAACGATCTTGAACGAGGTCCCATCACGCTCAGGACCGCAAGCGACGACGTGACATCGCTGACCCAGCATCGAGCAGACTCGGGTATGTGCGCTTTCAGCCAAGCGAAATCACGGACCTGGGTGGCCGCCGCCGAGACGATCAGGTACTGGTGGTCTGACTGACGCGTCACGGTGACGTCGGCCTCGATCGTTCCGCGGTCGTTCAGCCATTGGGTGTACACAATCTTCCCCGCCGGGACGGAGACGTCGTTGGCGCAGATCTGATTGAGCACCTTCTCGGCGTCGGCCCCCTCGACAGCGAACTTGCTGAACGAAGAGAGATCGAACAACCCGACCCCTTCTCGGACTGCAGTGTGTTCCTCTGCCGAGAACGGAAACCAGTTCTGCCGTCCGTAGCTGTACACATAGCTCGGTTCCACCCCCGCAGGGGCGAACCAGTTGGGCCGCTCCCAACCCGCGACCTCTCCGAAGCAGGCCCCCCGGTCGGCAAGGCGATCATGAAGCGGCGAGCGACGAACCCCACGGGCGGTCTCGGGTTGGCGAAAGGGCCAGTGCATCGCGTAGAGCAACCCCAGCGCCTCGGTGGTTCGATCCCGCAAGTAGTCCGCGTTGTTCTGAAAGGGCATCATTCGCCGAATGTCGACGTCCCAGAGGTCCCGATCCGGATGACCGTCGATGATCCAGTCGGCCAACGCCTTGCCTGCCCCACCTGACGACTGAATGCCAATCGAGTTGAAACCGCAGGCCAGGTAGAGCCCCTTCAGATCGGGTGACTCACCGAGCAGGTAGCGATCGTCGGGGGTGAACGACTCGGGGCCGTTGAAGAAGAGCTGAATCCCCAGACTCTCGAGTACGGGTAGGCGTGCTGTCGCTGCGGCCAAGAGGGGTTCGATGTGTTCAAGGTCTGCCGGGAGGGAATCGAACGCGAAGGAATCGGGGATGCCACCACTGCCGTCCCTCTTCCGCATTCCCCAAGGCTTGGCCGTTGGTTCGAACCAGCCAACCAGCAGTTTTCCGGCTTCTTCCTTGAAGTAGGACCAGTTGTCAGGATCTCGGAGCACCGGCATGTTCGGGGCAATGCCGTGCACCGCTTCGGTGACCACGTAGAAGTGCTCAGCCGCATGGACCGGGACGGTGGCGTCGACGCCCATCCCAATCGTCCGACTCCACATGCCCGCAGCGTTGACAACTGCATCTGCTCGCATTTCGCCGACGTCGTCACCAGTCGAGTACGCGACCCCGGTGACTCGTCCACGGGAAGTCAGAATGCGGTCGACCCTGACGCCCTCATGAATCTTGGCCCCGCGAGCGGTCGCACCCTTCGCCAGAGCGCGGGTCGTGTCGACGGGGTTCGTCACGCCATCGCCAGGAAGGTGAACTCCACCGACCAAGTCGTCCACGTACGCAAGGGGCACGAGTTCTTTGACCTCCCCAGGGCTCAGTGTCTCGACGTCAAGGCCAAAGAGCCGGGCCATGGACGCGCCCCTCTTCAGCTCTTCAAAGCGCTCGTCGTTCGCTGCCACACTGACCGAGCCACGCTGGTGAAATCCAGTCGCTTGACCCGTCTCCTGCTCGAGGGAATGGAAGAGCTCGCTGGTGTACTTGGCTAGCTGGGTCAGGTTCTTCGTGGCGCGTAGCTGCCCGACCAGGCCAGCGGCATGCCAGGTTGTTCCGCTCGTGAGTTCTTTGCGTTCGAGGACAACCACGTCCGTCACCCCTCGCAGTGCGAGGTGGTAGGCCACGCTGCAGCCGACAATTCCGCCGCCAATGACGACCACTCGGGCCTCGGATGGCAGGTCTGGCACGGGTCCCACTTTGTCCTTTCGCGCGCTTCGCCTGTCCGGTTCGTTCCACGACAATCCTCGCCGGTCAGTGCCGGCGAGGAGTTGTGGCGCCAAGGTAGCGGTGATGGGCCTGCTGCGGCGGGTTTGGTGCGGTCGATCGGACCGAGATTCGAAGCCCTTCAGCGATTTCCCGCTGATGCGGCGGCGAGGGGAGAGTCGAGCGGGCACGGGTGTGAGGTGTCTCGGCCTCAACGAAGCCGGTTCGGAAATCGAATAAAGAGTTTATGTAGATGGGAGGAATCGATCGCAGGACCGGCCCAGTTCGTTCATCCAGCGCTCAGGGGCCAGCGCTGTGTCTACACTGGCGCGCATGACTGATGCAACAGTGGTTTCTGATGGTCCTGCGGCTGGGTCAGGTGGTGGTTCCATCTCGATCCGTGCACTGCGCAAGGAGTTCGAGGGCGGCTCGATTGCGGTCGATGGCATCGACCTCGACATCGCTTCTGGCGAGTTCTTCTCCCTCTTGGGACCGTCCGGGTGTGGCAAGACAACAACGCTGCGGATGCTGGCGGGCTTCGAGCAGCCGACGAGCGGCCAGATCCTGATCGACGGCGTCGACGTGGCTCACACCCCGCCGCACAAGCGTCCGGTCAACACCGTATTCCAGAGCTACGCGCTCTTCCCACACATGGACGTCTGGAAGAACGTCGAGTACGGGCTGCGCTGGACCAGCATCGCCAAGTCCGACCGCAAGCCGAAGGTCGATGCCGCCCTCGAGCTGGTCGAGATGACCGAGTATGCCAAGCGCCGCCCCAACCAGCTCTCGGGTGGTCAGCAGCAGCGCGTCGCGCTCGCCCGCGCCCTGGTCCTTGAGCCTTCGGTCTTGCTGCTGGACGAACCCCTCGGGGCGCTGGACGCCAAACTCAGGCACGGCCTCCGCGCACAGCTGACGGCGCTGCAGCGTCGGGTCGGCATCACCTTTGTCTTCGTCACCCACGACCAAGAGGAAGCGCTGGAAATGTCTGACCGCCTCGCGGTCATGAGCAAGGGCCGCATCATGCAGCTCGGCGAACCTCGCGAGATCTACCAGTTCCCGCGCAGCGAGTTCGTCGCCGACTTCCTCGGCGTCGCCAACCTGCTGGACGTCGATGTCACCGCCACCGGTCGGATTGCGCCGGTCAAGCTCGGTGACTTCACCCTTGACGCCCAGCTCCCGCCCGGGGCCAAGCCAGGGCTGGGACGCGCGGTGATCCGGCCCGAGAGCGTTCACCTCGAAGAGGGCGAGCTGACCGGAGACAACCGCGTTCCGGGAATGGTCGAGCGAGTCGTCTACCTCGGATCCACGTCGCAGGTGTTCGTCCGGCTCCCGCAGGGGTCCGTGGTGCAGTCGCTGGTGACCAACGCCGTGCACGAAGAGCCGTGGGCGTCCGGCGACGCGTGCCGCGTCCGGTTGCCTTCGGACTCGCTGCGGGTGCTGGAGGTCTCTGACGCCGCCGCCTGGAGCGACGACGACGGCGCCTCGGCCGCGTCAGTCGGCTAGCTTCCGCCCAGCCCGGGCCCCTGCGTCAACGCGACAGTTTGACTGGGATCTGAGCGTTCCGCGGTCGAGATTCCCGGTACAACTCTCGATTCGGTGGTGCTGGTCGCCGCATGCGTCGGTATCGCAGTCACTGACGTCAGCTGGGCCCGAGCGCGGGGTGGTGTGGTATCACATCTCGATGCCGGCCAGGTCGTCGAGCGCTGACCCGCCGTCACCGCGACGACGCAGCCGCAGCACCAGGTAGGTGAGCAGCAGCGCCGCGAGAGTCCCGACCAGTAGCAGCGTCGCCAGCGCGTTCAGTGCCGGTGATGGCGCAGCCTTGACGGCGCTGTATAGCAGAACCGGAACGGTGATGTTGCCGGCATCCCCGTAGAGGAAGTTGCTCACCACGAAGTCGTCCAGCGATGCGGCGAAGGTGATCATGGCCGCGGCGAAGATAGCGGGTACGAGCATCGGCAGCAGCACGGTCCTGATCGCCTGCATGCGCGTGGCGCCGAGGTCTTGAGCGGCGGTCTCGAACTCCGCCCCGATGCTCACCAGACGCGAGCGCACGATCACGAGGATGAATGAGATCGAGAACGTGACGTGACCCAGGAGCAGCGCCTGGAAGCCCAGCCCGATCCCCTGGTAGAGGGTGGTGATGACGAGGTACAGCGCGGCCCCGAGGACCAGCTCAGGGGTGACGAGTGGGAAGAGCGAGACGCTGTTGGCGACGTTGCTGACGCGCGAACGCCACCGGGTCAGGCCGAGGGCCAGTGCCGTGCCGATCGCAACGGCCACGAGAGTGGTCAGGACGGCAAGGGTGAGGCTGTTCTGCAGCGACTGCAACAGCGCCGGGTCCTCGGAAACTGAGGCGCCGGACGCGACGGAGTCCTCCGCGCCGCAGCAGTACCAGTCGGTGGTGAAGCCGACCCACGAGCTGCGTGACCGCGAGTCGTTGAACGAGAACTGGATTGAGATGAGAACCGGCACCAGGCTCCAGAGGACGTACCCCCAGGTGACAGCGGCCAGCACGTAGGGGCGACGCCACGGGTTGCGCCACGGTGGCACATAGCGCTTCCTCGGTGGCGTGACGCCGGTCGGAGGCGGCACGTAGCGCTTCTGCTCGTCCCAGGCATCGGCAGCGCCAGGAGCATCGACGCCGATGGTGGTCATCGTGCCTCCCGGGACGCGCGGATTGTGAGGATCAGGTAATACGTCATGAAGACCAGCAGGACCGCCGAGAGCAGCAGCACCAGGCTCGCGCCCTGGGCGCGCGAGAAGCCACTCTGCAGCGACTTCTCGATGGCGTTGCCCACCATCGCGGTCGACGGCGAGTTCGAGACGAGTGTGTTCGTGTAGTAGTCGCCGAACATCGGGAGCGCGGTGATCACCATGGCGGTGATGAGCCCGATCCGGCTCAACGGCAAGGTGACGCGGAAGAAGGTGCGGAAGGTGTTGGCCCCGAGGTCACGAGAGGCCTCGATCAGCCGCTGGTCGATGCGGTCGAGGTAGGCGTAGAGCGGCACGATGAAGAACGGCAGGTAGCCGTAGACGAGGGCCGCGACCACGACGTACCAGTTACCGGCCAGCCAGTCGACCTTGGCGAACCCGAAGACCCCGATGAGGTCGTTGGCGTACCCCTCGTCGCCGCGGATGGGGCCCCCCGCCCCCATCCGCGGGTGGTTGTTGATGCACCAAGGGGGGCGGATGAGGGCCCGCCGCCCCCCCCCGGTTCCGCCGCCGCGCCGCGCGCCGGAGTAGGG
>JAJAYM010000221.1 GCA_027117675.1 Actinomycetes bacterium
CAGGACGCGCGAGGCAGGACGCCGCTTCACCAGGACGCGCGAGGCAGACTGCAGGAAGTGGAGCGATCACACCACTTCCCGCAGTCTGCCGTCAGAAATCAGCCGGCCAGCTAACCAGAGCGGCAGCGGTTGGGGGGACGCCCACCGCATGAGCCACGCCAAGACGTCGCCGCCGGGTGCGCCACGCTCCGCGCGGACACCCATCTCGCCGGCGACACTCACCCACGAGAGCGTCGCCGCGCGCTCGGACTCTCCTACATGCCGCGCCAGCCGCAGCAGCGCCACCCAGTCGTCGTGCGGCGTCCACCCTGGAGGGGGCACGACGTCGGCCAGCCGTGGGCGTCCCGAACTGTCAACGGTGATGTGGGCTGGGTGGATCGGGCCGTAGGCGTGTCCGACCTCGTGCAGCGGACGTAGTTCAAGACCCAGCCCCACCAGTAGCGTGACGAGCTGCCCGTCGTTGAGTCGTCCACCCGAAGCCATCGACGCACCTTGCACCGGCAACCACGCTGCCGCAGCGAAACAGAGGTTGTCCACATCCCATCCGGCCTCGCCACCATGAACGCATCCTGCACAACCGCCTCACACCGCCTACGCTCGCGGGCGTGCCAACGCCGCGAACCCCCGACGCCGATGTCATCGTGGTCGGTGCCGGGCTGGCCGGCCTGGTGGTGGCGCGCACCCTCACCGACGCCGGACGCCACGTTCTGGTTCTGGAGGCGTCCGACGGGGTCGGCGGACGCGTTCGCACCGACGATGTCGACGGCTACCTGCTCGACCGTGGCTTCCAGCTCTACAACCCGGCCTACCCAGAGGGACGCCGCCAGCTCGACCACCCGTCCCTGCGGCTGCGCCCCTTCACCCGCGGCGTCGTGCTGCGCCAGGGTAAACGCAGCATCAAAGTGGCCGACCCCCGCGACGTCCCACAGTGGGCGCTCAACGCACTACGGGCGCCGCTCGGGTCGCTGCGCCAGCGAGTAGCCCTGGCCCGCTACCTGCGTCGGTGTTCGTCCACGCGGGTCACTGAGTTGACGCACCAGCTCGACGCGCCCGCACGCGCTGCCCTCACCTCGGCGGGCGTCGCACCCGCAACGGTCGACGAGCTCTTGCGACCCTTCCTCGCCGGGGTCTTCCTCGAGCCTGACCTCGCCACCTCACGGCGGTTCCTCGACGTTGTGCTGCAAACCTTCCTCCAGGGGACGCCGTCGGTGCCCGCACGAGGGATGCAACAGATCCCCCAGCAGCTGGCCGCCCATCTCGACGACGCAGCGCTGCAGCTACGGCACCCCGTTCGCGAGGTACAGCCTGGACGGGTCGTTACCGATGACGGCGTACTTCGCGCCGATGCCGTCGTCGTTGCCACCGACCCGCGAACGGCCGCTGCACTGCTGCCGCAAATCACCGCTCCAGCGATGCACGGCGTCACCACCTGGTATCACGCCACCGACGACCTTGGCCTGGCCGGCGGACGTCCGGTGCTCCACGTCGACAGCGACCGGAGCCGCCCGGTCGTCAACACCGTCGTCGTGAGCCACGCCGCGCCCTCCTACGCGCCATCGGGTCGCGCGCTGATCGCGTCATCGGTGCTGGGCGTTGGCGGGGTCGCCGACGACGAGTCAGCGGTGCTGCGCCACCTCGCCGACCTCTACACCACCAGCACCGCCGCGTGGGAGACGGTCGGGGTCAGCCGCATTCCCGATGCCCTGCCTGCCATGACGCCGCCGCACGACTTCCGTCAGGCGGTCTCACTGGGTGAGGGACTCTTCGTGGCTGGCGACCACCGCGACAGCTCATCGATCCAAGGTGCGATGGTGTCTGGACGCCGTACGGCACAGGCCGTGCTCAGCTATCGAGGGGTCCCGACATGACGACCCGCCGCATCATGGCCACCTCGGGCGGCTTCGTCGCCGGTGACCGCTACACCGCCCCCCAACCTGGCGAGTCCATCCGCCGCATGCTGGCGCTTACCGGCAAGGACCGCCCGCGCCTCACGTTCGTGATGACCGCCAGCGGTGACGACCGCAGCTATCTGACCAGGTCGTACGCGGCCTTTCGTGGTTGGAGCGTCGACCTGCAGCACCTCGAGCTCTTCCCGATGCCGAACGCCGATCCCGCCGAGCTGCTCGGAACCAGCGACGCCGTATGGGTCGGGGGCGGCTCGGTCGCCAACCTGCTCGCCTGTTGGAAACTGCACGGCGTCGACGCCGCAATGCGCGATGCGTGGGAACGCGGCGTGGTACTCGGCGGGGTCAGTGCCGGGTCGATCTGCTGGCACACCGGCGGGACGACGGACTCGTTCGGCCCTGAACTGCGCGCCGTCACCAACGGCCTCGGACTGCTGCCGTACTCCAATGGCGTCCACTACGACTCCGAAGAGCAACGGCGTCCGCTGGTGCACTCGCTGGTGGCCGCCGGCACACTAGGCACCACTTACTGCACAGACGACCATGTCGGGATCTTGTACGAGGGAACCGAACCGGTCGAGGTGATCACCGATCGCGGGCCGCCCCCGGACGGCCCGATGGCCTACCGCGTCGAGCGCCAGGCGGGCAGCGGCAGCGGCACCAGCGGCACCAGGGGCACCCGGGGCAGCGGCACCAGCGAGCCAGTGAGCGAGACACCCCTCCCACCCGGCCCCCTCTAACCCATGAACGACGCATTCACCCGCTCTGGCGCAACAGACTCCATACTCATCCCCGGGTGGAAGCACTCTCGGGCTCGGCAATGTACGGGACGCCGGCCGTCCGCTGATCCTCGACGCTCGCGTCCGGCTGGCGCATCAGCCGGGACGGCCACCAGATCTTGCCGCCGATCTCGTACGAGAGCGCCGGTACCAGCAACGACCGCACGATCAGAGTGTCGAGGAGCACCCCGATCGCCACCGCGAAACCGATCTGCTGTAAAACCACCAACGGCAGGACGCCGAGCACCAGGAAGGTCGCAGCCAGCACGACACCGGCACTGGTGATGACGCCGCCGGTAACCGCAAGACCGCGAAGCAGGCCGGGCCGCGTCCCCAGCTTCAACGACTCCTCGCGTACCCGCGTCATCAAGAAGATGTTGTAGTCGATTCCCAACGCCACGAGGAAAACGAAGGTGAAGAGCGGGAACGAGGCGTCCGCCCCGGGAAAACCCCGCAGGTCGAACGCGATCGCCGACAGTCCAAGGGTGGCGAAGTACGACAGCACCACAGTTGCGATCAGCAGCAGCGGAGCGAGAATCGCACGGAGCAGGATCATCAGGATCACGAAGATGACCAACAAGACCAGTGGGATCACCACCTTGTTGTCGCGGATGCTCGCCTGTTGGGTGTCGTAGTTCACCGCGGTCGTGCCGCCGACGATCGCGTCCTCGCCAGCGACATCGTCGAGGACACTGCGCATTGCGACGACAGTCTCCTCCGCTGCACCAGAGTCGGCCGCGTCCGTCAAGGTCACGTCGAGTTGCACTAGGCCGTCGACGACGAGCGGAGGAAGTGGCGTAGACACCGGATCCCCTGGCTCAGTCACAGGACCAGTCGGCGCACCGGTGAACGCGACGACGGTCGCGACGCCATCGAGGTCAGCAAGTGCCTCGGCCATCTCCACGACCGAGTCGGCCGGACCGATCACGGTGGCCGGACTGCCTTCGCCAGCCGGAAAGTGTTCGGCCAACTTCTCTTGCCCTGTCACCGAATCGACCTCGTCGACGAACAGATCAGTCGTCGCGATGCCGGACGCGCTCAGCGTCGTGCTGAAGAACGCCAGTATCAAGAGTCCGGCAGCCGCGCCGACCCAAACCAGGCGCGGACGCCGGCCGATCTGCCGACTGACCGTGGCCCAGCCTCCGGAGAGCTTGTCGTCACCGCTGTCCTGGGTCGGGACACGCGGCCAGAACGCCCACCGCACAGGATCGACATCGAGCAGGCGTGGACGATTCCCTGCCGTGCTGAACTGTCGGTATATTCCTCCGGCGATCACGGTGACCAGCGCGATGACGGCAATGATGCCCCCGACGATCGCGAACGGTGCCAGCGGCGTTCCGAAGATGAGTTCCAGCA
>JAJAYM010000222.1 GCA_027117675.1 Actinomycetes bacterium
CAGGTCGAGCCCACCACCGTGGATGTCGAACGCGCCGCCGAGGTACTTGTGCGCCATCGCCGAGCACTCCAGGTGCCAGCCGGGACGACCCACGCCCCACGGGGTGTCCCAGGACGGCTCGCCGGGCTTGGCCGACTTCCACAATGCGAAGTCGCGCGGGTCGCGCTTGGCGTCCGGCGCCCCGTCGGCCGCTGGCAGCATCTCGTCGGGTCGCTGCCCCGAGAGCTCGCCGTACTGCGGCCAGGACGCGACGTCAAAGTAGACGTCGCCGCCAACCGCATACGCGTGGCCGGCGTCGATCAGCTGATGCATCAGGACGATCATCTCGGGGACGTGCCCCGTGGCGCGCGGCTCGCCGGCTGGGGGAAGGCAGCCGAGGACGTCGTACGCGGCGGCGAACGCCCGCTCGTTGCGCATCGCCAGCTGCCAGAAAGGGATCCCTTCGTCGTCGGCGCTGGCGATGATTTTGTCGTCGATATCAGTGACGTTGCGCACCAGGGTGACCTCGAACCCACGGTGGGCGAACCAGCGGCTGATGACGTCAAAAACAATGCCGCTGCGGATGTGCCCGATGTGCGGAGGGGCCTGCACGGTGGCGCCGCACAGGTAGATCGACACCTGACCAGGACGGAGCGGTGCGAACTCCCGCGTCCGGCGAGCAGCAGTGTCGTAGAGCGAGATCGTCACCGGTGAAGGCTACCGGGATGTCCACAAGATGAACGCATCGCTTGTTCCGCCAGTGCGGGTGAATGCGTCGTTCTTGGGTTAGCGGGGGACGATCAGGGCGGTGGCGATGGCGGCGATGCCTTCACCGCGTCCGGTGAGGCCGAGCCCGTCGGTGGTGGTCCCGCTCACCGAGACGGGCGCATCACAGGCAGCACCGAGGGCCGCCTCGGCCTCCTGTCGTCGCGGTCCGATCTTGGGGCGCTCGCCGATCACCTGCACGGCCACGTTGCCGATGGTGAACCCAGCCTCGCCCACCAGGCGCGCGCACTCGGCCAGCAGCCGGGCACCGGACGCCTCGGCCCACTCTGGCCGGTCAGTGCCGAAGACCGTTCCGAGGTCGCCCAACCCAGCTGCCGACAACAGCGCGTCGCAGCACGCATGGGCCGCAACGTCTCCGTCGGAGTGGCCGCTGCAACCGGCCGGCTCAGCCGGCCACGCGAGCCCAGCCAACGCCATCGGGCGCCCGACCTCGAGCGGGTGCACGTCGACGCCGACGCCAACACGGGGAGTCGGCACTAGTGCACCCCAGCCGAACGTCGACGGGCCAGCACCGCTTCGGCCAGCAGCAAGTCGATCGGACGCGTCACTTTGAATCCGTCCTCAGATCCAGGGATCACCATCACCGGACGACCGAAGTGCTCGACGAGCCCGGCGTCGTCGGAGGCGTCCTCGAGTCCGTGCTCGGCCGCATCGCGATGTGCCGACTCCAACACGATGCGCGCAAAGCCTTGCGGCGTCTGGGCTGCTCGTAGATGCGAGCGGTCGACGGTCGCCTCGACGCGTCCCGCCGTGTCGACCTGCTTGATGGTGTCGGTGACCGCAACGACGGGGACGACGGCGTCGGCACCGGCACGGACGGCGGACGTCACGGCGTCGATCACCTCGTCCGGCACCAGCGGTCGCGCGGCGTCATGCACCAGCACGACGTCGATGTCGTCCGGGATCGCCTGCAGAGCGAGCGCGACCGACTGCTGACGCGTCCGGCCTCCGGTGACAACGTGCAGCTCGGTATCGCCGGCGACGAGATGCAACAACCGGCTCACGCGGGACTCCTGGCCGCCAGGGGCGGCAACCACGATCACGTCGACAGAGCGAGCTTCGGCGAGCGCGCGTACCGCGTGCGCCAGGAGCGGCTGGCCGGCAAGGTCGCGGAGCGCCTTCGGCTCACCGGGGCCGAGCCGTTCGCCGCGACCAGCAGCCGGGACGATGGCAGCCGCCCTCACCGGGCTGGCTCCACCTCGTGCTTGTTCATGGGGACAGGTTCCCCTACTAGCCGGGAGAACACCAAACGTCCGTTGGCGGTCGTGAGCACGCTGGTCACCTGGACGAGCACCTCGTGGCCAACGAACTCGCGGCCCCGCTCGACCACCACCATCGTGCCGTCGTCGAGGTATCCCACCCCCTGGCCGACTTCCTTGCCGGTCTTGGTCACGAGCACCACAGCCTCATCGCCTGCGGTGACCGGCGGGCGCAGGGCCAGGGCGAGCGCATGCAGGTTGAGCACTCGGACGCCGGCGATCCCGGCGGCTTTGGCGAGGTTGGTGTCGAGGGTCAGCAGCGCGGCGTCCTTGTCGATGGCCAGCCGGACGAGCTTGGCGTCCACCTCGGGGACGCCCGGAACGGTGTCGTCGAGCACCACGACCTCGATGCCCGGCTCGCGCTTGAGCGTCTCGCGCACCTCGAGCCCGCGCCTTCCCTTGCCGCGTCGCAGATCGTCGCCGGCGTCGGCGAAACCTTGCAGCTCACCGATCACTGGTGCCGCCAGGTAGATCTGGCCGTGCAGAAATCCGGCCCGCACGACGTCGACGATGCGTCCGTCGATTGCGACCGACGTGTCGATGATCTTGGGATACGCGGCGGCGGCCGACGACGGTGGAGCCATGCCGGCCTTGGCACCGAACATGCCGATCATCGAATCCCGCTTGGACGCTCCGACCCGGAAGCCGAGCATGCCGAGGACGAAAACTGCGAAGCCGAAGATCGGAATAGCCAACGCCGGGGTCCCGATGAAGAAGATCGGCCAGGCGACGGCTACTCCGAGAAAAACGCCGACCATGCCGCCGAACACACCGCCGACGATCGTCTCAGCCGAGACGGAGCGGAGCCGCTCTTCGGTGCGATCCACGGCCGCGACGGTGCTGCGTCCGAGCACTCCGCCGATGGCGTAGCCAATGAAGGATCCGAGCACGACGCCCAGAAGTGCTCCGTCGACGCCGGCGAACGCAGTCTCATCGAGGTTCCACTGTGAGCCAACGAGCGAGCCGAGGCCCGCGAAGAACACCACAACGAAGAGGCGCAAGAGTTCGACGACGCCGCTCGGGACGCGCGCGAGCCGGGGGCGTCTCATGCGGGCTCCTCGTGGGACAGTCGGGCAGTCTTCCCTGTCCTTGTCGGCACGAAGACGGCCAAACCGAAGCCCAATGCTCCCACGTGGGGGACGGGTTAGCTGGCGAGGACCTCATCGAGGATGGCCTCGGCCTTGTCCTCATTGGTCTTCTCAGCCAGCGCAAGCTCAGACACCAGGATCTGGCGGGCCTTGGCCAGCATCCGCTTCTCGCCGGCCGACAGGCCGCGGTCTTGCTCGCGGCGGAAGAGGTCGCGGACGACCTCGGCCACCTTGATCACGTCGCCGGAGGCGAGCTTCTCGAGGTTGGCCTTGTAGCGGCGCGACCAGTTGGTGGGCTCCTCGGTGTACGGCATCCGGAGGACGGTGAATACCCGCTCCAGGCCAGCGGCGTCCACAACGTCGCGGACGCCGACGTACTCGGCGTTGTCGGCTGGGACACGTACCGTGAGGTCGCCTTGGGCCACCTTCAGTACCAGATAGAGCCGCTCTTCACCCTTGACGACCCGGGTCTCCATGGCCTCGATCTTGGCAGCGCCATGATGGGGGTAGACGACCGTCTCGCCGACCTCGAACGTCATGTGGTGGTGTCCCCTCGTTGCGGCTAGGACTCCGGCGGATGTGCCGTCTGGAGTTGTGTGTGGTGCCTAGTCTAACACGTCCCCGGACCGTCTCTCGCGGTGTTTCCGCAGGTCAGAGGGTGTTCGCGACGGGAAGAACCCCGACTCAGGGGTTGACAGAAAGGCACCTGCCGTGGCACGCGCGCGCCTGCACCGGTGTCGGCACTGTGAACGGGCGCGTAGTCGCGCCGCCCCGCTCAGGGGGATACTCCTCCCATGAGCGGCGCGCACGGAACCGGGCCGAGCCCGGATGGGCGGCACGACGACCTGCTACCAGAAGACCTGGACGGGCTGACCCTGCACGCCCCTGACGACCTTCGAGACCTCGCCGCCGATCGGGACGCATGGCTCGACGAAGAGATCCGACCAGCGCCCCCGGCTGGCGGCACGTGGGCGGCGCGGCGCGAGGCGCGACGGCGTCGGTTGGCGCTGACCGCGGGCGTCCTGGTGGTAGCCCTGCTGATCGTTGCGGTATCCAGCGCGGTTGGCGCGTGGATCGTCGGGCCGCAGGCGTCCCCGCCGGCGGCCGCTCCGTTGGCCGACGCGGCACCCGACCCCGGCCAGATCGGTGGGCTCTTGCCCGAGGATGTCGTCCTGCAGGATGGCGCGACCCTGATCAGCGCGCGATCGGTTCGACCTTCGGTGATCGCCCTGATCCCGGCCGCGTGCGATGAGTGCGCTGAGCTGCTCGAGGGCGTCGCGGAGCAGGCGGGCTCCTTCGGCGTCTCGACGGTTGCTATTGGTAGCCCCGACCAGGTCGACCAGCTAGCCGCGCTGACCCAGAGCGTTGGCCCGCTGCAGCTCTCGACCTTGACTGACCCCGCCAACAGCCTGCGGGTCGCCTACGGGCTCACTGGCATCACGCTGCTGCTCGTGCGCAACGACGGCGTGGTCGCTGACGTGGTGCGCAACCCCACCCCAGACACCCGACTGGAGGGCGCCCTGGTCGAGCTGGTGCCTGCAGGGGCCAGCTCAACCTGAGGGCCGGGTAAGGCCCGGGGGCGTGATGGCCAGTGGATACGCTGGTGCCATGACCCGCTCGCTCGCCCTCGTCCCCCCTGGCTTGCGGCTGCCGATCGTCGCGGCCGTCTCAGCCCTCCTCGTGCTCAGCGGATGCGCGGCTGGCCAGTCAGCGCAGACCAGTCAGCCGTACAACCCCTCCGACGGCCGCAACGTCAACATCCCAGCGGACGCCGGATTCGACGACCCGTACCTGGCGGTGCGCAATGCGCTCGTCGTCAGCGACGGCGGGGCGGCGTCCCTCACCGTCACCCTGGTCAACAACAGCGACGAGGCCGACGTGCTGACCGAAGCGACGATCGGCGACCAGCCAGCGACGTTCGTCGGCGGTGCTGTCGAGATCGGTCCGCGCCAACGCGTCGCCATCGGCGGCGGCACTGAGCGGATCGCGCTCGTCCGCGAGGGCGGCGTTCAACCAGGCGACTGGACTGAGCTGACCCTCAACTTCACCAGGGCGGGCAGCACCACGATCGACGTTCTGGTGATTGCTTCCGACGACGAGTACGCGGCCCTCGGCGAATCCGCCTAGCCCGCAGTGGCGGTTCATCCGCCGCAGGCCGAACCCTGGGGACGTCCCGGCGGGCGTCAGCCCTCGAACTTGTAGCCGAGTCCCCGCAGCGTCACGATGTGACGCGGGTGCGCCGGGTCGTCCTCGATCTTGGCGCGCAGCCGCTTGACGTGGACGTCGAGCGTCTTGGTGTCACCGACGTAATCCGATCCCCACACTCGGTCGATGAGCTGCATCCTGGTGAGGACGCGTCCGGCGTTGCGTAGCAACATCTCCAGCAGCTCGAACTCTTTGAGCGGCAGCTTCAAAATGTCGCCGTGCACCGTGACGACGTGACGCTCGATGTCCATCCGCACCGGGCCACCCTCGAGCACGGGCGGCAGCAGCTCTTCGGCGTCGCCACCGCGGCGTAGCACAGCGCGAATCCGGGCCACCAGCTCTCGGCTGGAGAACGGCTTGGTGACGTAGTCGTCGGCGCCGAGCTCGAGGCCGACGACCTTGTCGATCTCGCTGTCCTTGGCGGTGAGCATGATGACCGGCACGTTCGAGCGTTGCCGGATCGTGCGACAGACCTCAGTGCCCGAGATGCCCGGCAGCATCAGGTCGAGCAGCACCAGGTCGGCGCCGTTGCGTTCAAAGTCGTCGAGCGCATCAGGCCCGTTGGTGGCAACGGCGACGTCGTATCCCTCCTTTCGCAGCATGTACGACAGGGCGTCGCTGAACGACTCTTCGTCCTCGACGACTAACACTCGCGTCACAGACTCTCCTCAACTGGATCGGCATCGTTCGGGGTTGGGTCCTGCCCAAGGGCGCGCCAATCGCCGCGGTGAGCCGGCAGGCGCAGCGTGAACGTCGAGCCAGCCCCCTCCGAGCTCCAGACGCCCACCTCGCCGCCGTGGTTGGCGGCAACGTGCTTGACGATGGAGAGCCCGAGCCCGGTGCCGCCGGTGATCCGCGAGCGAGCCGGGTCGACGCGGTAGAAGCGTTCGAAGATGCGCTCGAGGTCGCGTTCGGGGATCCCGATGCCCTGGTCGGCGACGCTGATCTCGACGAGGTCATCGGCGAGATGGACACCGACCGTGATCCGGGTGTGGTCGGGGCTGTAGTTGATGGCGTTGGCCATCAGATTACGAAGAGCTGCGGCCAACTGATCTTCGTCACCCAGGACGGAGAGTCCGTGCTGGCCGCGCACCTCTAGACGGATCTCGCGAGCCTCTGCCTCGAGGTGGGTGCTGTCGATCGCCTCGGCCACGACGTCGTCGACGTTGATGACGCGCGCTTGACGTAAGGGGTCGTTGCTCTGCAGCCGCGACAGCGAGATGAGATCTTGCACCATCAAGGTCAGCCGGCTCGACTCGTGCTGCATCCGCAGGGCGAAGCGGCGAACAGCCTGGGGATCATCGGCAGACCCCGAGACCGCTTCGGACAGCAGCGCCAGGGCGCCGACCGGTGTCTTGAGCTCGTGGCTGACGTTGGCCACGAAGTCGCGACGGACGGCGTCCAGCCTGCGGACAGCAGTCTGATCTTCAGCTAGCAGCAGCACGTGGTCGCCGAGGGGAGCGAGTCGCACGTCGAGCACCAGCAGCTCGGTCCCGCGATGCCCGCGCGGCACCTCGACCTCGAGTTCACGCACCTCGCCGTCACGCCGCACCTGTCGAGCCATCAGCATCAGGGTCTCAACGCGGAGCCGGCTGCCGCGAATCAGGCCATACGGCAGCGCCGAAGGGCTGGAGCGCACCACCCGGTCGCGGCTGTCGAGCACCACCCACGCCGACCGAAGCGCAGACAGCACGGCCTCTGCCCCGGGGGGCAGCGCAGGCGAGCCGGCGTCCAAGGGCGTCGGCGATGGTTCGGACACCCCACAAGAGTAGGACGCCGGACGCGAGTGTTCGTCTGGCCGGACCCAATTCTGCCCGCCGTTTCAGAGATGTTCACCCCCGCAGTGGCCACGGTTCACCGGGACTCACCTGGTGTTTACCTATGACCCCCTACGCTAATCCCCATGCGCGAGCAGTATCACGAACAACTGGCCGAGATCAGTGAACGCCTCGTCGAGATGACCCAGATGGTGGGCGACGCCATGGGGCGCTCCACGCGGGCGCTCCTTGAAGGCGACCTCCAAGCCGCCGAGTCGGTGATCGCCAGCGACATCGACATCGACGAACGGGCCGACGCGCTCGAGGAGCTGACTCTCGACGTCATCGCCCTCCAGGCGCCGGTGGCCGGTGAGCTACGCGCCCTCGTTGGGGCGCTCCGAATCAGCACCAATCTGGAGCGAATGGGCGACCTCGCCGAGCACATCGCGAGGAGCGCCCGGCGCCGCTACCCCGATTTGGCGGTGCCTGAAGAGTTGCACGAGACCATTCGCGAGATGGGCGACCTCGCGGTGCGTCTGGTCTACGAGACCGGCGAGATCATCAAAACCGTAGACGTCGCGCACGCCCTGCGCCTTGAGGTCGAAGACGACCGGATGGACGAGCTGCACCGGCAGATGTTCATGAAGATCTTGGCCCCGGAGTGGTCACACGGCGTCGAGAGCGCGATTGACACCACGCTCATTAGCCGGTTCTACGAACGATTCGCCGACCACTCGGTGTCGATCGCCCGCCGAGTCGTGCACCAAGCGACCGGGATGCGCCCACAGACCATGGAGCAGGACTAGCCCGGCTCGCCGATTGCACTCCTGGTGGACGCCAAGGCTCACCGAGTGCGGGATTGTTGGGCTTCGCGGCCGCTGATCCCGCCCCCCTCGCCCTGTATGAGTGAGGGAGGTTTGCTTGCTGACCTTCGAAGAGTTCGTCACGGGCGAGGGGCCGAGGATCTGACGCAGACGGCGCTGGCCAAGGTCTACCGCCATTGGTCACGGGTGGGTGCGATGGCGTACCCAACCGCCTACGTCAAGCGCGTCCTCGTCCGCGAAGCCACCTCGTGGCGCAGGCGCAAGGCGTCTACCGAGGTGGTCACCGACAACCTCACGACGTGCGACACCCGAGCGCCGCATCCCGACCGTGCCGACGCTGTCGCCGAGGCGGACGCCATGTGGCAGCTGTTAGCGACGCTTCCGCCGAAGCAGCGGGCAGTGCTCGTCCTGCGTTACTACCAAGACAGGAGCGACGAACAGGTCGCCGAGACGGTCGGGTGCTCACCGAGCACCGTCCGGTCAAACGCCGCCCGCGCGTTCGCCACGCTGCGCGAGGCAGCTGGCGACCAGCCCAAGGAGGTCGCACGTGATCGTCGATGAAGAGACGACGGGTACCCTGAGCGCACGGGGGCGCTTCAGGGTGCCTGGGGCGTCAACTGGGATGTCTCGGCGGGATTGGGGGTTAGTGGCCCTGACTGGCTACCGCACTGATCGCGGCTTCGGCCGCAGTGGGGTCGAGGTACTCCCCGCCGGTCGTCGTCGGACGCAAACCGGCATCGAGGTCGTAACGCAGCGGGATGCCGGTGGGGATGTTCACCCCAGCGATCGCGTCGTCTGAGATCTCGTCGAGGTGTTTGACCAACGCGCGCAGCGAGTTACCG
>JAJAYM010000223.1 GCA_027117675.1 Actinomycetes bacterium
CCCGAGTCGGTGCTCACCGAGGGTGGCCACCTGATGCTCGCCAACTGGCTGACGGTGTGCGGCGACACCGGCGCGGTCGCCCGCTCAGCAGGCCTGGCCCCCGTCGTGCCGTCCACCCCCTAAACCCCACAGGGGGGGTGCAACGTCACGTTGCGTTCAAATGACGGAGGGATCGCCGCACCATCAAACGACCGGCCTTCCGCGATCTCATTGATGATGACGGCGTTGACTCCAAATGACGAACGCAACGTGACGTTGCACCCGCTTGGGTGGTGACGTTGCACCCGCTTGGGTGACGCTCGCTTAGGGGGGATCCCCGTTGCCGTTGCCGTTTCCGTTGTTGGTCTTGGTGTCGGACGGCGTTGGCGTGGCTGTGGTGTCTGACGGTGTCGGTGTTGGCGGCGCTTCGGCGATGGTGATCAGGACGGGGGTACCCAGACGCGCGAAGGTCCCGCCAGCCGGCGATTGGTCGATCACCGTCCCGGCTTGCGCCTCGTCGGTCTCTTGGTAGACCGGCGTCACGTTGAAACCGGCAGTCTCAAGTTCGGTCGTTGCTGATGCCTCGCTGGCGCCCAGGACCTCTGGCACCTGAACCTCACCGGTACTTACGAACAGCACGACTGTGTCACCAACGTCAGCTAACGTTCCCGCGGCCGGATCGGTTTCGATCACGGTGTCGGCAGCCGTATCGGAGTCGACTTGCTCGATGTCGACCAGCAACCCCTCCTGCTGCACTCGATCGATTGCGGTCTGTTGCGACTGCCCGACGACGTTAGGCACCTTGACCTGTTCGGGACCAGCGGAAACCACGAGTGTCACCGTTGAGCCCTTAGCGGCCTCGGTGTCGCCGATCGGGTCCTGGGTCAGAACCGTGTTCTCCCTTTCGTCGCTGGTCTGAGGAGTTTCCACCTGCGTCACGAAGCCGTCATCGGTCAGCGTCGCCTGGGCCTTCGGCAGCCGGTCGCCCACGACATTGGGGACAGCGACCTGCGTGGTCTCACCACCGAGAAGGGCCCACGCTCCAAAGCCGAGCAGCGCCAGCGCGAGCACAACGCCGATCACCAACGCGACATACCCGCCCTTGCGACTCTTCTCCTCCTCGACGGGGTCAGTGATCGCGGTCAGCGGCTGCGTCATCGGCTCGGCCATCACCGGCGGCGCAATCACGGTGGCCCCTTGCAGCGCCCGGTTGATATCGGCTCGCATCTCGGCAGCCGACTGGTACCGGTTGGCCGGGTTCTTGGCGAGCGCCTTCATCACGATGGCGTCCGCCTCGCCACCGATGTCTGGTGTCAGCGTCGACGGCGGGACAGGGTTCTCGCGCACATGCTGGTAAGCCACCGCCACCGGAGACTCACCCTGGAACGGCGGACGCCCCGTGAGCAGCTCATACAGAAGGCAGCCGGTCGAGTAGACGTCGGAACGGGCATCAACCGTCTCTCCCCGGGCTTGCTCCGGCGAGAGGTACTGCGCCGTGCCCAGCACGTTGGCCGTCTGCGTCATGGTCGCGCCGCTGTCGGCGACGGCGCGAGCGATGCCGAAGTCCATCACCTTGACGTCACCGTTGGTTGCCAGCATGACGTTCGCAGGCTTGATGTCGCGGTGAATGATGCCTTGGCGGTGGCTGTACTCAAGTGCATTGAGGACGCCAGCGGTGATCTCCAGCGCGCGGTTCGGCATCAGCCGCTGGCCTTCGCGCAAGAGTTCGCGCAGCGTTTGGCCCTCGACATACTCCATGACGATGTAAGGGACGGGGACGCCGTCGAGCTCGTCTTCACCGGTGTCGTACACGGCGACAACGGACGGGGCGTTCAGCGATGCAGCTGACTGTGCCTCGCGGCGGAAGCGCGCCTGGAACGTCGCGTCGCGCGCGAGGTCAGTGCGGAGCATCTTGACGGCCACCGCTCGCCCGAGCCGGAGGTCCATCGCCTTGCGCACGTCCGCCATGCCGCCGTGGCCGAGCAACTCGCCAAGCTCGTACCGCCCGTCGAGCGTGCCGTTGGTCCTGTCGCCGCTCACTGCAGCACCGCCTCCATCACTTCTCGTGCGATGGGTCCAGCCACCGCTCCACCCGTTGCGTCATCGCCAAGAATGCCGCCGTTCTCAACGATCACCGCCACCGCCACCTGCGGATCCTCCGCAGGCGCGAAGGCCATGAACCAAACATGTGGCAGACGGTTGCCGTCCTGAGCGGTGCCGGTCTTGCCGCCCACACTGACCCCGGGGATGGTGGCGCTGCCCCCGGTGCCTTTCGAGACCACTGTGACCATCATGTCGCGAAGCTCGGCCGCCACCTCCGGCGACACGGCCCTCGACAGTGCTTCGGGTTCGGTGATGGACAGGGCCGACAGGTCGGGCGCTCGCTCCTCGGCGACCAGATAGGGCGACATCACCACTCCATCATTGGCTACGCCGGCTCCCACCATCGCCATCTGCATCGCCGTTGCCCTGACGTCGTACTGGCCGATCGCACTCTGCGCGGTTTGTGGGGCGTTGAGGTCATCGGGATAAATGCTGGGGACGACGTCGAGCGGGACGTCCAGCCGCTCGTTGAACCCGAACTTCTCAGCCTGAGACCGCAGGGCGTCGGCACCGAGGTCGAGACCGATCTTTGCGAAGGCGGTGTTGCAGGACAGGGCCAACGCCTCAGTCAGGGTCACCTCGCCGTCGAGACAGGGCGCGTCGTCGAAGTTGCTGATCGTGGCCGACGTATCGGGCAGATTGAGGACCGCGGGGCCAGGGATGTCAGTCCCAGGGGTGTACTCCCCGCTGCTGAGCGCCGCGGCCGAGACCACCACCTTGAACAGTGACCCCGGTGGGTAAACCTGCTGGATCGATCGGTTGAGCAACGGGCTACCGGGGTCTTTGCGCAGCCTCTCGTAGTTCTCGCTGACCTCGGTGGGGTCGTGCGACGCCAACAGGTTCGGGTCGAACGACGGCGTCGAGGCCAAGGCAAGAATCGCACCGGTCTGCGGATCGAGCGCAACCACCGCCCCCTCCTGGCCGTTCAGGCCATCGACGGCGGCGCGCTGCGCGTCCGCATCGAGCGTCAGGACAACGGTGCCGCCCTGTTGCTGTTGTCCGGAGAAGAGCGTGGTCAGTCGGTCGACGAAGAGGCGGTCGTCCGAACCGGCGAGCAGATCGTTCTGTGTTCGTTCGATGCCGGTCGCTCCGTAGACGGAGTAATAGCCGGTGGCCGGTGCATACGTCTCGCCATCGCTATAGACGCGCAAGTAGCGGAGCCGCTCGTCCGTGGGCACCGAATTGGCGACTTCCCTGCGACCAACCAGAATCGAGCCACGCTGTTGGTCGTACTCATCGATGATCTGACGCCTGTTGCCATCTCGCGCCCTCAGCTCATCGTTCTGGATGACCGCGAGCACATTGGCGTTGACCATCAGCGCGAGGATGAGCAAGCCCAGGGCGACGGCGGTTCGGCGAATGGTGGCGTTCACGCGGCCACCTCGCGGCGTGCAGCCTCAGGCGGTCGGCGGGCGGCATCACTGACGCGTAGCAGCAGCGCGACGAGGGCCCAGTTAGCGATCAGCGATGACCCTCCGTAGGACAGGAACGGTGTGGTCAGGCCGGTCAGCGGGATGAGCTTCATCACGCCGCCGACGACGACGAACACCTGGATTCCCACGGCGGTCGACAGGCCAGCGGCGAGCAGCTTGCCGAACGCGTCGCGGCAAGCGACGGCAGTGCGCATTCCGCGTTCGATGATGATCGCGTAGAGGACCAGCAGGGCCATGACGCCGGTGAGCCCCAGTTCTTCACCGAACGCAGCCATGATGAAGTCGGTCTTGGCGAACGGCACGAAGTCGGGGTGGCCCTGGCCGAGCCCGACGCCGAGGACGCCGCCGCTGGCGAAACCGTAGAGGCTCTGGGCAATCTGGAAGCCGTCGCCGGACTCGTCGGCGAACGGATCGAGCCAGATGCCGACGCGTAGTTGGACATGGTCGAAGAGCTGGTACGCCACGAAGGCCCCGCCGGCGAACAGCAGGCCACCGATGAAGATCCATGAACGGCGCTCGGTGGCGATATAAAGCATCGCGACGAAGAGGCCGAAGAAAAGCAATGAGGTTCCCAAGTCACGCTGAAAGACCAGGACGGCCAACGATGCTGCCCACGCGACCAGGATCGGGCCGAGGTCGCGGCCGCGCGGCAGGTCGATGCCCATGACGCGGCTGCGCGCCAAGGCGAGTACGTCGCGCTTGAGCACCAGGTACCCGGCAAAGAAGATGATGAGGACGATCTTGGCGATCTCGGCCGGCTGAAAGCTGAACGAACGGCCGCCGAGACTGAGCTGGATCCAGATCCGGGCGCCGTTGATCTCGGTGCCGATGAAGGGAAGAAGGGGAAGCACGAGAAGCAGCAGACCAACGAGCATCGCTGTATACGTGTAGCGCTGAAGCACCCGGTGGTCGCGGACGAGCAACATCACGGCGACGAACAAGCCAACGCCGAGGACGAACCAGCCGAGCTGAGCGACGTAGTCTGGGTCGGGCGGGCTAGGGTCTTCGGCGAGGTCCAGCCGGTGGATCATCGCGAGCCCGAGCCCGTTGAGCAGCGACACTGCGGGCAGCAGAATCGGATCGGCGTACGGCGCCAACCAGCGCAGGCTGCCGTGGGCGATCACCAATCCGACGCCGAAGACAATCGCGAAGGTGGTGAAGTCGGTGCTCAGTTCGTCGAGGACAACGAGGTCGACCTGGGCGAACGCGGCGAGCGCGATTCCGTAGGCAAAGAACAACAGGGCGAGCTCGGTGCCGCGGCGGTTCTTGGGTGCGCGGGTGCTCACAGCGGCCGGAATGGCCGCGGTCGTACTCACGGCGTCTCCGGACAGCCGGCTGGCGGGTTCTTGTCTGCACAACGCACCGCCTGTTCGGCCAGCCGTTGCACGATGTCTCGAGCATCGTCGAGGTTCTGAGCGACGATCGCTCGTGCGACCTGCTCTTGCTCGAACTCTGGCAATTCGTCGACGCCCACGGTCGACGTCTCGACGAGGCGAGACAGGTCCAGGCCGAACAGTGGGTCGGTCGGGCCGCGGAAAACCGCGACAACCTCACCGGTTGTGCCCGGCGTGGTGGCGACGAAGTACTGGCCCTGCGACCACGTGTACCAACCGACCACCGCACCGACCGTGAGCCCGAGCAGTAACATGCCGACCGCCGTCAGCGCGAGCACGCGACGCCGCGAGCGCCGACTGGGCGCGTCGTCATCGTCGTCGTCGGAGCGAGCAAGCTGGGCGGCGCGTCCGGCGGGTGTGTCGGGCAGCCGCAATCGGCGTGAGTTGCGTTGGACGCCGACCGCCCCCACCACGAGCGCATCGCCTGGTTCTGGAACGGTCTCATTGTCGACGACGTCTCCGACGATGCAGGTGATGTTGTCTGGACCCCCCGCACGCAATGCTAGGTCGACGAGTTCGTCGACGGCGTTCTGAGGGTCGTCGTTGGCGAGCAAGCTGGCCGCGATGGTGTCGGCGGAGACGACTCCGGAGAGGCCGTCACTGCAGAGCAAGATCCGGTCGCCGGCCTTGATCTCGCGGATCGAGAGATCGACTTCGGTCGGGTGCGCACCGTCAAGAACGCGGGTAAGCACGTTGCGCTGCGGGTGTGTCGCGGCCTCGTGCTCAGAGAGCCGCCCAGTGTCGATGAGCGACTGAACCAGCGTGTGGTCACGGGTGATTCGCTCCAGCGTTCCAGATCGCATGAGGTAACCGCGTGAGTCGCCGACGTGCACCAGGCCAAGCCGTCCCTGCGCGCGCGCAACCGCGGTGAGGGTTGTCCCCATGCCGCGCAGGCGGGGCTCGGCGTCGACGAGACCGCCGAGCTGGTCCTCGATCCGCAGCACGGCATCGGCGAACACCTCGAGCAGGTCACCGCTTGGCTCGTCATCGTCGAGGGACGCGAGCGCCGCCACCGCAACCGAGCTTGCGACCTCGCCAGCCGCTGCGCCCCCCATGCCGTCGGCGACGACGAGCAGGTGCGGGCTGGCGTAGCCGCTGTCCTCATTTCCATCGCGCAGGAGCCCGACGTCCGATCGCGCGGCATAGCGCAGAGTCAGCGTCATGGCGCGTCCTGAATGATCACTTGCGCAGTTCCATGATGGTCTTCCCGATCCGAATGGGAGTACCGAGCGGCACTGTCATCGCGCCGCTGACTCGGGTGCGCTGGACGTAGGTGCCGTTGGTTGAGCCGAGGTCTTCGATGATCCACCCTGACTCGTGCGGCGAGATGCGCGCGTGGTGGTTCGACGCGTAGTCGTCGTCGATGACGACGGTGCAGGCTGCTGAGCGACCGATCGTGATCGGTGTTGTCCCGAGCGTGACCGACGTCCCAGCGAGCGAGCCCTCAAGGACGGTAAGAGTTCGAGCGTTGCCCTTGCGCCCGCCCTTTGGCTTGGCGGGCTTGCTTGGAGGTGACGCGGCGCGTCCAGCCGGTTTGGGCGTCCGACTGCGCGTGACGCGCGGACCAAAGAGATCCGATCGCATCACTCCGGCCAAGGTGAGGACGAACGTCCAGAGCAGCACCAAGAATCCGAGCCGCAGGACGGTGAGGGTGAGCTCAGACATCACGTTTCCTTGGTGCGAAAGACGATGCGCGTGCTGCCCAGCGTGATGACGGACCCGTCGCTGAGGTCAGACTGTTCGGCGCGGATGTCGTCGACCAGAGTGCCGTTCGTCGAGCCAAGGTCAACGATGCTCGGAGTGGGCCGAAGACGGAGCATGGCGTGCCGCCTCGATGTGCCGGGATCCGCGACCACGACGTCGGCCTCTGTACCGCGTCCGATGATGCTGACGTCTTGGGTGAGCGGCACTTGCTGGCCCGCGACGTCGAGCCAGGCACGAGGAAGGTGAAGATCGACGGGGACGTCTCCGGGCGCCGCCTCGCCGAGGACGCGAAAGAGGCCCGTCTCGAGCTCGTCATCCCGCTTGATGTCTACCGCGAGCGGGCCGACGAACGCGTACCCCTGCTCACGGGCGGGCTCGCGAACCAGGTCGGCGTGCTCGCGCGACAGGGCATCTCGGTAAACGGTGAGACGGTCGAAGTCGCTCGGCGCGAGGTCGACGGAGAACGAGTTCGGCACAATCGTGCGGTCGCGGCCGACGATGGCCGCCCGGTCGTCGCACTCGCGCTGCAGGGCGCTGGCGATCTCGACTGGCTGCACCTCTGACTTGAAGGCCCTGGCGAAGGCACTGTTGACCATCCGGTCGAGGCGTCGCTCGAAGCGGTCGAGGATGCCCACCGCACCTCCAAGCATCGTGGCCTTCTGGACGTCGGCCGATCGTCCCCGCGTGGTTCGCCGGGGGCTCTCTGATCGTATCGGCGCAGGTCGGGGCCTTCGGCCAGCCGTCGGCGGCGATTCGGGCGAGCCGAGCCCCGGTGGTAGCCTTTCGGGGCCCTGAAAGGGCATGCGCGAGTGGCGGAATTGGCAGACGCGCACGGTTCAGGTCCGTGTGTCCGAAAGGGCTTGGGGGTTCAAGTCCCCCCTCGCGCACCACCCTGTTTTTATCATTGCCTTAGCTCGCCGGGGGCGGGGCCCCAGTGGGCCTCCGCCATGATGCGAGCCAGACCGCCCCGGCGCCTTCTAGGGTGCCGCCATGAGCACTCAAGAGTTCTTCGAGGGCGTCACCACATTCTTCGACCTCGCCGGGGTCGCCGTCCTGCTCGGCGGTCTGGTCCTTGCCGTGGTCGTGTCCGCCCGCTCGGTCGTCCGGCGCGACTCCGCGAGCGTCACCGTGGTCGTCTTCCGAAGTACCTTCGGGCGGGCGCTGCTGCTCTCATTGGAAATTCTGATTGCGGCAGATCTCACCCGAACTCTCACGGTCGATCCGACGTTGGAGAACGTGTTCGTTCTCGGCGTCATCGTGATCATTCGAAGCGTCCTGTCCATCTCACTGGACATTGAGATGGAGGGTGTCGTGCCGTGGCGGCGCCGAGCGGTGGACGCCGAGGAGCGACGTGAGGGAGAGACGTGACCGGCGCCCGTTGGGGTAATGATTCGCGGCACTGTTGCCGGCTGCGAGCTGACCCGGAGGCCGTCCATCTAGCCTGCGAACGTGGAAATTCGAACCGCCTCGCCTGAAGACCTTGACGCTGTCACCGACATTGCGGCGATCGTCGACCCACCAGTTGACGACGCTGACCTTGATGTCAGTTACTACCGGCACCTGCTTGAGCATGGACGCGTCGTCGTGGCGGAGGCGTCCGACATTGTCATCGGATACGCCGCGACAATCGGCGTCGATCGATCACGACACCTGAGCGACCTCTTCCTACACCAGGACGCCAGAGGACAGCACATCGGTCGACGCCTGCTCGATGCTGTGTGGGAGACCGACGCCGCGCTCGCGCCGCGGCAGGCGTTCTCCTCGGTGCACCCGGCCGCAATGCCGCTCTACATTCGTGCGGGGATGACGCCGCTATGGCCGTTGCTCTACCTGAACGGTTCGGCGGCTGCATTACCCCCGAGCCGCCTGGACGTTCAGGAGATCGGCCTCGCGCTGGCAGCCGACCATGAGACGCAATGGCTTGGCTGGCGTCGACACGAGCAGTATGGCTACTGGATGCAACGCCCTGGCGCGCGAATCTTCGGCGTCCGCGATGCAGCCGGAATCGTTGCGGTCGGAGGCACCGCTCGCAACAGATCTATGCACTCGATTGGTCGCCTCGTGTGCGTCGACGCTTCGCTGTTGCCGGATGCGTTGGTCGCAGCAGCGTCGTGGGCTGGTGACGACGTGATGGTCGCGGTGCCCGGCGTAAGCCCTGCGGCATCGACGTTGGTCGACGCCGGATGGCGGATCGTCGGGCACGACATCTACTGCGCGAGCGAACCGGACCTCTTCGATCCGATGCGCGTGCTGCCGCACCCCGGGCTGCTCTGACGTCGCCACACAACGAGGAACGGCGCGGTCGATGCCACCCCCTCGTGTGGCACCGGCCCCGCCGTTCACAGAGTTCATCGGTCCCGAGGACGCCGATGTGTTCGGCCATGTGGGTGAACTCTGCGCCAGTCGGCCGATCGTGCTGCGGCGGCACACGCTCTGACGCGACTGCGTCAGAGCGTTGCGGGGTCGAGCTCGGAGAGCAGCCACTGCATGACGTCGGAAGCCGACCAGCCGTCGGGGAAGATCTCAAGCAGGGCGTGCACGGCCTCGAGGTCTTGGCCCAGAGTCAGCAGCGGCGGCTCGGCTGCGCCGTCCGCGCGGATCTGCGGCACACCGGCGGACGCCAGCAGGCCGTTGCACAGACACTTGCGACCTTCGGTGTCTTCGAGCTGTCCGCCCTTGCGCAGGTACGCGTCCACTGGTTCTGATGGACAGCGTTGCCCGATGGTCCCGTCGTCGCGCCGGTACGGGGTACGCAGATACCCGAGGTCACAGATCCGGCCGCGCTTGCTTGCGATCGCCGGGTCGGCCATGGTTCCCGCCATTTGCACAACTTTGAACGGAAAGCCCGTCGGGCTAGCCAGTGGATCGGTACGGACCTCGGCGGTTCCGGCGTCCAGTGAGGTGCGAAGCGCAGTGCGCAGCGGCTCGGAGAGCCCCGACTCGTGGCACAACGCGAACACCGTGCCGACCTGGACGCCCTGCGCGCCACTTTCGCGTGCAGCGACCACATGCTTGGGAAAGGCCTGGCCGCCGGCGAGCCAGTAAGGCAGGCCAACCTTCGTGAGCTTGTCGAGGTCGACTACATCGCGCGGACCGTAGATCGGTTCGCCGCCTTCATCGAGCTCGTTGCGGCGGGGCGGGGCGTTGTGTCCGCCGGCCGTGGGGCCCTCGACGACGAAGCCGTCGGGGCGAGTGCTGTCGTCGCGCGCAAGGTAGGCGCCGAGGATGTGGGAGGAGATGATCGCGAGGAAGACCGGACGGGGCAGCGTGTTCGGCGCCGGGGGCGTCACAGCTCGCGGGTCGAGTGCGATGACCAGTTCATCGGACGACTCAGAGCCGACTACGTCGATCGGCAGCGACACGGAGCGTCCGTTGGCGAAGTCGTTGAGCAGGCGCGGTAAGTGCGTCGGGAGTCCGGCGCCCACCAGGACGACGTCGACGCGGGCGAGCATCGCGCCGTAGAGGGTGGCCGGCGTCCAGAGCTGGATCTTCTCCAGCAGGTTGATGCCGACCGGCCCGTCGTGCCCCTGTTTGGCCATCGTCACCTGGACGAAGGCGCCGAGCACGGCCAACCGGACGGCGTCCAGCCGCTGGTGGTGGTCGAGGCGCGGGATGGGCCGGAACGGGGAACCAGGCTCGCGACCTTCTGGCCGGTAGAAGCGTTTGAGTGTCGCGGCGACGAAGTCCTGGTCGGGGTAGGCGGCCATCGCCTCGCGGACGTGCCCGCTCTGGTCGCCGTCTTGCAGCCAGCGGGCTACCAGCAGGTCTGAGGCGACGCCGCTGATGACTCCGAGGCCGCCGTTCTGGGCGACCTGGCGGGCGAGCCGCCAGCTGGAGACGCCAACGCCCATGCCGCCTTGGATGACCGGTGGGAGGCGGCGTGCGCGCACGGCCGGCTCGAGGTGTTGGACGCTCATGGTGATATAACCTACGGTACCGTAGGTTGGCGTTTCAAGGCCAAAGGTCCCGGTCAGGGCCACATCTTCGTGGGCAGCGGGCCAGAATGGCCGGGTGCCGGAGCTGCCCGAGGTAGAGGCGCTCGCCGGATTTCTCCGCGAGCGACTGGTCGGACGCGTGGTGGCTGGCGTCTACGTCGCCGGAATCGCGACGCTGAAGACGTATGACCCGCCGGTGACCTCCCTGGGCGGGTTGTCGATCACCGACGTCGTCCGGCGAGGGAAGTTCCTCGACATCGACGTCGACGGTTTGCACCTGGCCGTGCACCTGGCGCGCGCTGGATGGGTGCGGTGGCGCGAGTCGTTGCCCGAGACCCCCTTGAGGCCGGGGAAGGGGCCGATCGTTCTGCGGGTGCATCTCGACGACGGCTCAGGCCTCGACTTCACCGAGGCTGGCACGACGAAGAAGCTGGCCGTCTACGTCGTCCGCGACGCGTCCGATGTGCCGGGGATTGCCCGGCTAGGTCCTGACCCGCTGACCCTCGATCGCGCAGCCCTCGAAGCCCTGTTGGACGAGCACGCGCGCACCCAGCTGAAGGGTCTGTTACGCAGCCAGTCGATCATCGCCGGCATCGGCAACGCCTACAGCGACGAGATCTTGCACGTCGCCAGGCTGTCACCTTTCGGGTTGGCAGGGAACCTCGATGACGACGGGCGGGGGCGGCTCTTCGTGGCGATCGGGTCAACCCTGCGCGATGCCGTCGAGCGCTCCGCCGGCCTTCCGGCGTCCGAGCTCAAAGACGACAAACGCGCGGCGATGCGCGTCCACGGGCGGACCGGCCAGGAGTGCCCGGAGTGCGGCGACGTCGTCCGAGAGGTTTCGTTCGCCGACTCGTCCCTGCAGTACTGCGCCAGGTGTCAGACGGGCGGCAAACTGCTGGCCGACCGCAGGCTTTCGCGCCTGCTGAAGTAGCAGGACGCCTGAATGCCCGGCGTGCCCTTAAGCACGCCGGGCATTCGCTAAGGACTGTCAGATATCGGCGCGCACAGTTGCAGTACCGAACGGCAGGCCCTCGGTGAAGACCGCGGTGCCGAGAGATGCGTTGAGCGCCTCAGCGGCCGCCTTGGTCAGCTCGAGGCGGACGCCGGTCAGCACAGCGAATCCGTCCGAGGTCAGGGTCGGCACGAGGGTGGTCGGGATGACCTTGAACACCGGCACCTCGGCTGGCTGGTTGTTGACCTTGGTCGCGTAAAGCAGACCTTCGCCGAGGCGGATGTCGAAGTCACTGACCTTCAGCGCCTTGAAGTTGCGCAAGTTGACGAAGCGCACGCCACCGGTGTGCGCGATCTCGCCACCTGTGATGGTGAGCGGGTTGCCGGCAGTTGTCACGAAGCTGTCGGAAGTGATCGGGAAGCCGTATCGAACGGTTGGTCCCTGCTGAGTCCACACCAGCGAGGTCTTCGCGGCGGTGGCGTACGGCAGGATCCGGTTCTGGAGCAGCGCCTTGGTGACGGCCGGGTTGACGGTCACCGAGGTCACTCCGCCATTGATCGGAACGGTGCTGTCAGACGTGGCTTGGGCTGGAACGATGCTGATGCCGACGGCAAGGGCACCGGCGGTGGCGACCACCGCAAGTCGATGCAGGACACGCATGATGACTCCCATCAGGAAGAGGGCTAGGTGCCGGTACTTCCGACCGAAGGGCCCCAGTGGATGCAGGGTTCACCGGCCACTTCGCTGGGTGATGGCTAGGCTGCCGAACGTGAGCGTGCTGGTCCGACTGAGGGATGCCGTTGGGGCTGCGCACGTGCTCTCCGACGCCGACGTGACGCGGCCGTACGGCACCGACTGGACGGGGCGCTGGTCGGTCGTGCCGCTTGCCGTCGTCCGGCCGGCGAACACCGCTGAGGTGATCGCGGTGATGCAGGTGTGCGCCACCGAAGGCCTATCCGTTGTTCCGCAGGGTGGCAACACCGGCTTGGTCGGCGGTTCGGTGCCGGGTCAAGCGGACGCCGTTGTGCTCTCGCTGCGACGACTCACCGCACACTCCACCATCGACACGGCGAGCCAACAGGTGACGGTGGGTGCGGGAACGACTATCGCCCAGGTTCATGCGATTGCCGCGGCGAGCGGCCTCACCTACGGCGTCGACCTGGCGTCCCGTGACTCGGCAACGATCGGCGGCACGGTCGCGACCAACGCCGGCGGCGTTCGCGTCGTGCGATTCGGCGACACCCGAGCGCAGGTGGTCGGGGTCGAAGCAGTCTTCGCCGATGGGACGCTCATGGATCGCACTGGCGCGCTGCCCAAGGACTCGGCCGGCTACGACATCTCGCGGCTGCTGGTGGGAAGCGAGGGGACGCTCGCGGTGGTGACAACCGTTCGGTTGCAGTTGCGTGACCAGCTACCGGCGGATCGGGTCACCGCAATGGTGGGAGTCGCGTCGCTGGGCGAAGCAGTCGAGCTGCTTCACCGGGTTGCCCGTTCGCGCGACGAGTTGTTCGCCGCCGAGTACATCGACGACCACGGCATGCAGCTGGTATGCCAGGTGTCCGGCCTCCCACACCCGCTGTCCGCCCGATGGCCGTACTACCTGCTGACCGAGACCACCCGGACACCGCTCCTGGCAGCGTCATGCGACGCGGCCGTCGATCGCCGGCTCTGGGCCTACCGCGAGCGACAGTCGGAGGCGGCCGCCACGCTCGGTCCTGGCCACTCCCTCGACATCGCGCTTGCACCCAGCAACCTCGACGACTTCCTCGCGCGGCTACCGGACATGGTGCGACCGCACCGCGTCTTCACGTTCGGGCACTTGGCTGAGGGCAACGTGCACATCCAGGTCAACGGCCCCGAACCAGACGACCTCGGGCCAGCAGACGCCGTACTCGCGGAAGTTGCTGCGCTCGGTGGAAGCGTCAGCTCCGAGCACGGCGTCGGACGCGCCAAGCCGAGGTACCTACCGCTGACCAGGGACGCCGCCGAGATCTCTGCGATGCGTGCCATCAAGAACGCCATGGACCCGCAAGGGCTGCTCAATCCCGGTGTGCTGTTCACCCGCGAGCCACCTTCGAATGCGACGATGTCTGCACCATGAGTTCTGGGACGTCGGCGCCGCGCCGCCCGCTGGTGATTGCGCACCGGGGCGCGTCCGAGCACATGCCCGAACACACCCTGGCCGCCTATGTGCAGGCGATCGACGACGGTGCCGACGGTCTTGAGGCCGACGTGCGGCTCACCGCCGACGGCCACCTCGTGTGCGTACACGATCGACGCATCGACCGGACATCCGATGGAGAAGGTGCGCTCTCCACTCTCGAGCTGGCCGATCTCAAGTCGCTCGACTTCGGCGGTTGGCAGCAAGCACCAGGGGCCATCGAGCTGCCCGACCAGGTGAGCGCCGACCACTCGCAGGTGCTCACCCTCGAGCGTCTGCTGGAACTAGTGGTCGACTCACCGCGGCACATCCAGTTGCTCGTCGAGACCAAGCACCCGACGCGGTATGCCGGCCTCGTCGAACGGCGACTGGTCGAGATGCTGCGCAGATTCGGTCTCGACGGTTGGGTGCCGATCGAGGAGACGCGGGTCAGCATGATGAGCTTCAGCGACGTTGCGCTGCGCCGAGTGCGCCGACTCGCGCCCGGGGTTCCCCTCGTCATGTTGATGGAGCGCGTTCCCGTGGCCTATCGGTCGGGCATGTTGCCAAAGGGTGTGCGCGTTGCAGGCCCAGGCCTTCCGGTGGTCAAGGCACATCCGCGCTACACACGACGGGTGCAGGATGCCGGATCGCGCGTCTTCGTCTGGACCGTCGATGATCCGGTCGACGTCGAACTGGTGTGCAGAATGGGCGTGGACGCCATCATCACGAACCGGCCGCGCGAAGTGCGGCTGCAGGTCGACGCGCTCACCCGGCCTCGGGATGGGTCACCGAAGGCGCCCTGAGTCATGGACCGCCCTGAGTCATTGACCGCCCGACCGTCCGGACCATCAGTTCACTAGGGTCGGCGCTGTGAGCAAGCGTCGCGCAACAAGCCAGCGCCAACCACCACCGCCCTCGAAGAGCGACGCTGACATCCCCGTCGTCGGTGGACGTGAGCAGTGTCCGTGTGGCGGCGGTCGCCGCTACAAGGCCTGCCACGGCAAGGCCGCAGCGACGCAGCACCGCGTGGTCCGACCCTTCGCGGGCATGGCGTCCGAACCCGACTGGGTGGCGCTGCATGATCTCGTCCCGGCTGCCACAGCAACCCTGACGCCGAAGGAGGCCGGACGTTCGGTGACGCTCTGCACACTGCTGCCGATGGCGTGGCCAGCGTTGGTCAGGCAGAACGGCGACGTGATGCTTGCTGCGCAGACCCAGACCTCGTCAGCCGACATTGGACGCGACCTCGGCGATGCCCTACGCCGCGCACTCGCGGCCGATCCCGGCACTCCCGTGCCCCCGCGTCCACTGCCTGCCGACGCCCCGCACCTCGCTGACCTGATCGATGCCGACCAGCCGCTTCAGGTGTTGGTGCACTCGGGCTTCGACTTCTGGCTCGAGGACGCCGAGGCGGTCGACGAGGGTGCACGTGCCGGGCTCGAGCGCGCCAACGAGGTCGCCACACCGACCGCTCGCCTCGCGTCGGTCGAGGGCGCCTACTGGATGCTCCTCGGCGACCGACGTCAGGTGCGGTGGGTGCTACCCGAGGACGAGGCGCCGCTGGTCGACGCCCTGGCGCGGCTGCAGGTCGACGCTGGCCTCGAGCTGGCTCCAGGAACCCGGTTCTTGGGCAGCTTTCGGGCCAGTGGTCTGGTCGTGCCGGTCTGGGACCTACCCGACGGCACCGAGGTCGACGAGGTCGAGGACGCCGCCGGCGCCTTCCGCAACCGGCTCGACACCGCACTGGCAGATGACGCGCCGCTCACTGGGGCCGGACGCCGCGCGCGCGAATCGTTGCGAGCCCGACAGCTGACGGTGTACTGAACGACACACGCTGGCCTGTCCGGGCCGGTCAGAATACTGAACGGGCATTCGTCAAGGCTTGGTCAACGACCTCAGATGAAGTTGCGAATATCCAAGTGACCTGGGCAGAGTAGGAGAGGTCCGAACGTCGCTGTATCCCCCGTCGGTGGCGTTCGGACCTCTACCTTTTCACCTTTGGGAATCGTCACTGCACACTCTGTGCAAGACAATCATCGGGTGCAAGACGATCACTAAGTGCAAGACGATCACTGGGGCGTCATGACCAGAACTCCAGCGCCCCGAACACGGTGACGACAGCAAGTAGCGCGAGCAGAGTCGCCGAGATCCGTTGGATAACGCCGAACCGAACCCTGACCACCAACCACCGCCCCGCCAGGGCCGCGAGTCCGGCCACCAGGCTGAGAGCGAGCCACGCGCCGAGCCACACCTCGACGGGGGCGTCGTACTTCGCCGACAAACTTGCCGTCGTCAGTTGCGACAAATCACCCCACTCCGCGGCGAAGAGCACCAGGAACGACACCGTGAAGGCCCGGCCGTGGCCCTTGCGCACCAGGGCGTCCACCGCCTCGGTCGCCTCGGTTTCTTCAGGTTCCCCCTGCCGAGGGTCGACCCCCCCAGCCGCGCGAAACATCACCACCGAACCCAGCGCAAAGAGCGCGGCGGTGATCAGCTGGACCGGCGTCTCAGGAAGCAGTGCGAGCAGCTGACCAGCCGCCACTGCGATCGTGGTCTGCACCGCAAAGGCTGCGCTCACCCCGAGCCAAACGACGATGGGCCGGTAGCGCGTCGAGAGCACAAGCGTGGCGATAAAAGTCTTGTCCGGCAGCTCGGCAGGGATGATCAGCGCCAACGTGACGAAGAAGGCGGCCAGATCCACGCACCGTACTGTAGCGCCGGCGGCGGACGCCGGATGACGCCTCGCTAGCCTGGGGCCCCCTCCCCCCAACGCCTGGGACTCCTGTGACTGCGCTCGATATCGACCCTGACCTAGTAGCCGTGATCGCGATCGCCGCTGCCGTCGTCGCCCTGTTGGGGCTGCTGCTCGCGCTCATCGTCGCGCGGCGGATCCGGCGCATGCGGCGTCAGTACCTAGCCCTGCAGCAAGGCGGTAACGGCGAGTCCTTCCTTGATGCGGTTTCCCGGCAGGGTGACGACGTCGCTGCACTCCGCGCCGAGGTGGTGTCGCTGGCGTCAGACGTGCAGACGCTGCGGGTTGATCTCGCGGACGCCATTCGTCACGTTGCCGTAGTCCGGTACGACGCCTTCAACGACATGGGCGGGCGGATGTCGTTCTCGGCGGCGCTGCTCGACGATGCCGGGGATGGTGTCGTGATCAGCTCGATCAACGGGCGCACCGAGACACGCACGTACGCCAAGGGCGTCAAGGCTGGAGTCAGCGAGGCGGAGCTCTCACCAGAAGAGGTACAGGTGATCGGGTACGCGCGGGCCAGCAACCCGCGCTCGTAGTCGCTCACGCGTTGGGTGTCGCTCACGCGTTGGGTCGGCCGCCGCCGCCTGCAATAGGCTGCCCGCCGTGTCCATCGATACAGCTGTGCCCCACATCGCCGCCCGCTACGGCTTCCTGGGGCCAGCCGGAACCTTCACCGAAGCCGCGCTCCTGCAGTGGCTGGGTGAACGGCAGGTTGAGCTCATCGCTTATGCCACGGTCGATACTGCCCTCGACGCCGTCCGTGCCGGCGAGGTCATCGCGGCCATGGTGCCGCTGGAGAACTCCGTCGAGGGTTCGGTCACGGCAACCATCGATGCGCTCGCCGGTGGTGCCGGTCTGGCGATCATCGCCGAGGCCCAGGTGGCTGTGTCGTTCTCATTGGTCGCACGCAAAGGGTCAACCCTTGCGCAGGTTCGCGGCGTCACGACGCATCCGCACGCCCACGCTCAGTGCCGTCGCTGGCTCGCGGACCAGCTGCCCGACGCCCCGGTGACCTTCGCGCCGTCGACGGCGATGGCGGCGTCCATGGTGGCCGACGGCGAGCACGATGCCGCCATCTCCGCCCCGCTCGCCGCTGAGGTCTACGGCCTGGACGAGCTGGCGTCCGACATCGGTGACCGACCAGCCGAGACGCGCTTCGTGCTGATCAGCACTCCTCAGCCCCCGCAGCCGGCCACCGGCGCCGACAAGACCTCGCTGGTCCTCTTCATGGGGCAGGACCACCCCGGGGCGCTGCTCGAGATCCTCACCGAGTTCGCCGTGCGCGGGGTCAACTTGACCCGAATCGAGAGCCGGCCCACCGGTGGTGGGATCGGCGACTACTTCTTCTCGGTCGACGTCGAGGGTCACCTCGACGACGCCAGGGTGGGCGAGGCGCTGATGGGGCTGCGCCGGGTGTGCGCCGAGGTGCGCTACCTCGGCTCCTTCCCCCGCCTGGACGGCCGGTCTCCGGTCATCCGGCGTGGGGTAGCTGACGGCGAGTTCCACGAGGCGCAGGCGTGGCTGTCCCACATTCGTGAGGGTCGGGGCTGACC
>JAJAYM010000224.1 GCA_027117675.1 Actinomycetes bacterium
GGGCCGCCCCCCCCGTTCTTCCCGGCGTCGGCCGGGTCTGGGCAACCATTGGGGGGGGGTTAGTGGCCCCCCGGTGGGGCGGGCCCGGCGGTTTACCCGGATGGGGCCGCCGCCACCGAGTCGACGGCCCAGCTGCTTGAGTCGCTGGGGCACCACGTCGAGGCCGCAACACCACAGTTCGAGTGGGAGCCGTTTCTTGCTGCGATGACGGACGTCTGGGCTGCCGACAACGCACATACCGTCGACGGCCTCGCGGCCTTCCTCGGCAAGCCCGTCGACGCGAGCACACTCGAAGCGTCCACGCTCGCTGCCGTCGAGTACGGACGCACCGTGTCGGCCGGGCAACTGCTTGAAGCCATGGGGCAGGCCAACCACCTGTCTCGCATCATGGGTTGGTTCTTCGCCTCATACGACGTCCTCCTCACCCCAACGATGGGTCGCCTTCCCGCGCCCTTGAAGATGTACGACCCCACCGAATCGGTCGAGCTCCAGCAGATGTTCAACATCTGGGCGCCCTGGGAGTCATTTCTGCCGGTGTTCAACGCAACCGGACAGCCCGCCATCAGCCTGCCGATGCACACAAGTGAAAGCGGGCTGCCGATCGGGATGCAACTGGTCGGCGGGTTCGGCGAGGAGTCGCTGCTCCTCAGGCTGTCGGCGCAACTGGAAGAAGCCTTGCCGTGGTCCGGCCGCATCCCCCCAATCCACGCCAGCCATTGACCCAACCCCTCGCAACGTGTGAGTTACCAGTAGCCGGGGCTACCGCGGGGTCACACGTTGCGAGGGGGTTGGCTCCACCTCGACCAGGCGGCCTGCTTGGTGGTGCCGGCAACGTCAGCCACCTGCGACCAGGATCCATGGTCGGCAAGGGTTCGCGCTGAGAGTCCAAGGCACTGTCCTGCCTCGTCGCTAGCCCTGAGCAACTCCTCAAAGGCAGCGCGGTCGGGGCGCGCGGCCAACGCTCGGAGCGCGGTCACGACAAGGTCGCCGATCTCCTCGACCGACTTGGTGCTCAGCGGCTCGCCCTCGTGCGTCATGCTCCCACTGTCCACCGCGACGCCCCCTGCGGACAAGTGCGGCCGAATGGCCTACCTCAGCCGCACCGCGATCTCGTCGTCGGACGACTCGAACGTGCGACGCCACGTCGTGCCCGGCCAGCGGTAGTTGACGGTGCCCTCATCGGGCCGATAGTCGGCGGTGTAGAGGGTGCCAAAGCCTCCTTCAAAGTCGGTAGTGCGCAGCGACGGTGAGAGGAACTCCTGGGCGGCCGGGCCCGCGGGACGGCTGTCTCTGTGGAGGCGACGTAACACGTCCTGACGCTCGACGCTGCGGAACCGGCGCGCTAGGTCGGGCCGGTCAGGAACGAGTCCGCGGTGATTGGTCGCCAGTGGGGCGTCAAAGTACTCCGGAACGCGATCTGGCGCGACGAACGCTGTTACGGCAGCCCCAGACCGGTCGGTGAGCGTCAGGTTGTAACTCGCGGCGACGGGTAAGCGGTCGATCACCCGGCGCGCCTGGGCCACCGTGTCGCACACCTCTAGCAAGTAGCGCACCACCAGCGGGATGGCGAACCCTGCACCCGTTCCAGGGACGCCGCCGAATGTCAGTGAGATGGCAAGACCCGCATCGTTCATTCCGTCCAACAGTCCCCAGAGGCAGTCGCTCGTGCCGAGGACGCGCCGCTTGCTCCAGTGGCTCGACAGCGAAACCCCCTCGAACAGCGCAGGGTCGTAGTCATAGTTGCGCACCAGCGAACGACTCTGACCGGAGGTCACGAGCTGCGAACAACCTGGAGCGAACGCCGGTGGATTCCACAGCGTGAGCATTCGGGCGACGTCATTGTTACCGCCGGCCGCTACGACGAGTTCATTCCACACCGGAAGTAATTCGGGCATGTGCAGACCTAAGGCCGCCTTCGAGTCCGCCAGGGAAGGACGGCGACGCCATCCCTCCGATCCGTACCAGGCCCGATAGGACGACCAGCTGGTCTCAAGCAGCGTGCGCCAAGCCGATCCCGGTCGGTCCTCATTGACACCTGTCATGGTGAGGAACACGGGAGCCGGCGCGGCGACCGGCTCCACCATCGAGGGACGACGGTCAGCGGCTGGTCGGGTGACAGTCACTCCCGCAGTCCTTGCCGCAGTGGTTGCCGAACTGCCGGGCCCTGGCCAGCTGACCCGCCCAAGGCACCGACCCAGCTCTGCCATGGACCGGCCGAGGCGCTCGAGCGTCCCGATCAGTTCTGTCGCCTCGTGATCGCTACGGCGCCCCAACTCATCGCAGACCACTGCCAGGTGCCTGGCTAGCTCCGCTGTTGTCGAGGATTGGACGGTGGCGAGTGACATCTTTGGCGTTGGGTGCATGTCGTCAAGTAAACCTTGACGTTCATCATTCGTCAAGTCTACCTTGACGCCCGCGCCGGCTAGGTTTCCGCGGCCCCGGCAACGGGTACCCCAAACGAGTGATGAGGAAAGCAAGGCGGCGCTGCGACGCCACGGAGCCGTTTAGGAGGACAATGACGCACATGCAAGAGGAACTCGGTCGTGCACGTGACCTCTGCGTGCCATGGCGGCTACCCGCTGGCCCGGCCAGCGTCACGTTGGCCCGGCACGAAGCGCGACGCCAGCTCATCGGTTCCGGA
>JAJAYM010000225.1 GCA_027117675.1 Actinomycetes bacterium
CAGACCGCGGCAATCTCCAGACCAGCATGCGGCTCTCGGCGCATTGACTGAATCAACTCAGCGACTGAACGCTCAAGCCCGACCACGACCACACGCTGCATGCACCGACCTTGACGACGCAGGCTGTGCAAGGTTTGACGTGCAACCCAGTGCACGACCAGCGAGAGAACCATGGCCGTTGGCAACCCGACAACCACTACCCCGCGGGTGAGCTCAACGGTGAACGCGTAGGCCAACGTTCCGACCACCGCGAGGAAGACGACGCTGGTGTGAAAGAGGCGCCTGTACTCGTCGCTGCCGTTGCCAACGAAGCGATGTTCGTAGATACGGCCCAGCGCCAGTGACGCGACCCAAGCAGGTGGGAACAGCAGGACGATCCACATGTTGACCGGTGAGGGAAAAGCGGTCACCGCGATAAGCGCTGCCACCAGTGCCGCGAATCCGTCAGCGATGGCGACCGCGACGGGATAGCGAACCAGCCATCTGGGCACCACTCGCGTTACCGGACCATGTTGGGCGTAGTCGCGCGGGTCAGCTGCCTCGCTGATCGCTGGGCGCGGCTGGCCAAGCGGCTCGGCCGGCGTTGGCAGATGCGTGACCACGACGAGAGCGTCGCTCGAAGTGGGCGTTGTTGTGCCCATGTCCGCGCTGAGCGCGGAAGTGCTCGAAGCACTCACTGCCGGATCCTCGATGTGTCGCATGACCCCCCTCAGGTCGCAAGCGTTGAGTCTGCCCTGTCCGACGTTGGTTCGTGGCGTGTTCGAGCAAGTCGCTCGAGGTGATCACCCGGGCGCATCCGCCCTATGACCGAGTGTTCGCTCGGATGCACATCGAGTGACAACGGAGGACATATCGCCCATCAGTAGGCGAACCACCCAAAGGGAAACGGGGCGTCGACTTCTACTAGCGTTGTCGCGAGCTCCCCATCCGAAAGGCGACTGTGACCGACCAGCGCGTACTGCCCGCTACCGCTCGCCACACCTTGTCCGGGAATGACCTCTCCTGGCTGCACCTGACTCTCGAGGGAGTTCTTCCAGCTCATTACCGGCTGCCCGATGATCTGGCTGCAGAACTCGCACCGACACTTCACGTCGCCGATCTGTCCGTGCGGCCGGGCGACACGGTCGACCTACTCGACCCCGAGGGCGTCACCCTGGCTACGCTCACCGTCAGCGCGCTGGCTGGTGGATGGGTCGCGGGATCGATCGATCAGCGCTCCGGCTTCACGATCGTCGATCACGTCGCGCTGCGGACGCCGCCAGCGGCGCCTGCTGCCGGATGGCCAGCTGGCCCAGTGTGGGCTCTGTGGGCTGACGCCCCAACCCCGCACGCCGTCCGCTCGGCTGCGCGCGTGGCAGCACGAGCAGCGGGGGCAACGATCGCTGAGATAATTCCGATCCCGACCGGGCACGAAACCAGCCGGGTGGCCAACGCCCCGGTGCGATACGCCCAGGCCGCCAGCACCCGAGACCAGCACGATCAGATGGTGATCGTTCCCTGGCCCGACGTCGGCTGGGACGCCGAGGGCGTTCGGCTTCGGGCGACGGTTGCCGCTGCCTACGGGGCCATTGAGCTGCTGGTGACTCCGAAGCACACGGTGGCGGTCAACGGACTGCCCATCCCGGTCCGTCAGCTCGACGTGCCCGAGGAACATGTCGAGATTCCCGTTGAACTCCTCGACGCTTGGGTAGCTGATGGTGTGCCGCTTCCAGGCTGGGCGGCCGAACCGGCGGTGGCCCTCCAGCTACAGCTCTTGTATCGGCCCAGCACGGGTCAGGGCCTCACGGTCTTGCTCAGTGGTCTTTCCGGCTCCGGTAAGTCGACAGTCGCCCGCGCCCTGGCGGTGCGGCTGGTTGGGGACGAGAGCCGATCTGTGAGCCTGCTGGACGGAGACGTCGTCCGGCACCACCTTTCCAAGGGGCTGGGCTTTAGCCGCCCCGACCGCATCACCAACGTCCTGCGGATCGGGTTCGTCGCAGCTGAGATCTCCAAGGCCGGCGGGGTCGCCATCTGCTGCCCCATCGCCCCCTACGACCCAACGCGTCGACAGGTTCGCGCGATGGTCGAAGAACACGGCAGGTTCGTCCTCGTTCACGTGGCAACGCCACTGGAGGAGTGTGAACGGCGAGATCGCAAGGGTCTCTACGCCAAAGCTCGGCGTGGGGAAATCCCCGAGTTCACGGGCATCTCCGACCCCTACGACGTGCCGACCGACGCAGAGGTGGTCGTCGACACCACGGGACGCACCATCGAGGACTGCGTTGACGAGGTCCACGGCGCCCTCATCCGTTTGGGAGCGATCAGGTCACCTTGACGCGAAGGCTCAGGCGTCAGTGTCGACGACCATGCCCGCGGCCACCGTGGCGCCCGACGCCTCATCAATCAAGATTAACGAGCCGGTCTGACGATTGCGTCGGTACTCATCTACGAAGAGCGGTTGGGTGATCCGGAAGGTCAATCTGCCGATCTCGTTGAGCCCTAGAGATGTTGTTTTCTCGTCACGGTGCAGGTCGTTGATGTCGAGGCGATACTGCAGGTCCTTGACGATTGTCTTCGCCGTGCGGGTGGTGTGCTTGATGATGTAGCGGTTGCCCTCTTGGATACGGGTCCCCTGCTGCATCCACACGATCATCGCGTCGAGATCCTGCGTCGCATGTGGGTGGTTATGCGTCCGGCAGAGCATGTCGCCCCGGCTGATGTCGAGGTCGTCAGCCAGCCGGATGGACACCGACATCGGCGGATGCGCTTCTTGCAGTTCCTGCCCGTAGAGATCAATCCCCACCACGCGACTGGTCAGTCCACTCGGCTGGACCATGACTTCATCACCAACCTTGATGGTTCCGCCCGCGACGGTGCCGGCGTACCCCCGATAGTCGTGGAAGGCGTCAGACTGTGGGCGGATGACGTACTGCACAGGGAATCGGACATCGATCAGGTTCTGGTCAGATCCAATGTGGATGTTCTCCAAGTGGTGCAGCAGAGAGCTGCCTTCGTACCACGGCATGTTCTCTGAGCGCGAGACGACGTTGTCACCCTTGAGCGCAGAGACCGGGATGATGGTCAGGTCGGGGATGTCGAGCTTGGCCGCGAAAGCGCGGAAGTCGTCGGCGACCTTCTGATAGACCGCTTCGTGGTAATCAACGAGGTCCATCTTGTTGACCAGCATGACGACGTGCGGCACCCGAAGAAGCGCCGAAAGGAATGCATGTCGCCTGCTCTGTTCGATCACGCCGTTGCGCGCGTCCACCAAGATCATGGTGAGGTTCGCCGTTGAGGCCCCCGTCACCATGTTCCGGGTGTACTGAATGTGACCTGGGGTGTCGGCAATGATGAATTTGCGTTTGGGCGTCGCGAAGTATCGGTAAGCGACATCGATAGTGATGCCCTGCTCCCGCTCAGCGCGCAAACCGTCAGTCAGCAGGGCCAGGTTGGTGTACTCCGCACCTTGGTCACGCGATGTGCGCTCAATCGCCTCGAGTTGATCCTCAAAGATCGACTTGCTGTCGTACAGCAATCGACCGATCAAGGTGCTCTTACCGTCATCGACCGAGCCAGCAGTCGCCAGCCTCAGCAGCTCCATTAGAAGTACCCCTCGCGCTTACGGTCTTCCATTGCGGCCTCGGAGGCCCGGTCGTCCGCTCTGGTCGCGCCACGCTCAGTGATCCGGCTGGCTGCGACGTCTTCGATGATCTTGTCCAGGGTGTCGGCGTCGGACTCGACAGCGGCGGTGCACGTCATGTCGCCGACCGTTCGGTACCGCACCATGGCGTCGAATACCTCGGAACCATCGTCGGCGGGTGTGACGTCGGTGATGGCCATCAACATGTTGTCGCGCCAGAAGACCGGCCGCTTGTGGGCAAAGTAGATCGATGGCAGTTCAAGCTCTTCCCGCTTCACGTACTGCCAGATGTCGAGCTCGGTCCAGTTGGAGATCGGGAAGATCCGGATGTGCTCACCCTGACGGTGCCGGCCGTTGTAAAGACTCCAGAGCTCGGGTCGCTGTCCCTTGGGGTCCCACTGTCCGAACTCGTCCCGAAACGAGAACACCCGCTCCTTGGCCCTGGCTTTCTCTTCGTCGCGTCGAGCACCACCGAAGACCGCGTCGAACTTGTTGTCCTGGATGCCCTTGAGCAACGGAACAGTCTGAATGCTGTTACGCGATGCGCGCGGACCTGTGGGGTCCTGGACGAGCCCTTCAGCGATGGCGTTCTCGACCGAAGCAACGATCAGTCGTGCGCCAAGCTCGGAGACGCGCCGGTCGCGATACTCGATCACCTCGGCGAAGTTGTGGCCGGTATCGACGTGCATCAGCGGGAAAGGGGGTTTGGCTGGCCAGAAGGCTTTCTCAGCAAGTCGGAGCATGACGATGGAGTCTTTGCCCCCCGAGAACAGCAACCCAGGGCGCTCGAACTCAGCGGCAACCTCCCGCATGATGTGGATGGACTCCGCCTCAAGCAGGTCCAGCTGCGACAGCTGGTAGTCGATCGAAGACACGCTTCTCTCCTTGTTCCGTCGGTCAGCCGTTGGCCAACGCGGCGAGTACGCCTTCTGCCAGCTCAGGCCGACAGATCACCAGGTCAGGCAGCAAGGTGCTGGCCTGGTTGTAGATCATCGGACTGCCATCGATCCGACTGCAGTGCAAACCAGCCGCTCGAGCCACCGCCACGGGTGCGGCGCTGTCCCATTCGTACTGCCCACCGGAATGGACGTACGCGTCTCCTTCGCCGAGAAGGACAGCCATCGCCTTGGCTCCGGCCGATCCCATCGGGACGAGTTCACCACCCAGCTCGTGCGCGACATGCTCCGCCTCGGCAGCGGGCCGAGTGCGACTGACCATGAAGCGCGGCCGACCCGAGCGGGACGGCGCGAGGACGGGTAGATCGTAGGTGGCCAGCGTCAGATCTTTGGCCGGCAACGCGACAGCCCCGGCCGTGAGTTCGCCCACAGCGCCGGTACCACCAGCACCGCGCTCCCACAGGGCGACGTGAATCGCCCAGTCGTCGCGGGGGGGCTCGGAAAACTCGCGGGTGCCGTCCAGCGGGTCGACGATCCACACCCGGTCAGACGTCAATCGGGCAAGGTCGTCGGCACCCTCTTCAGAGAGCACCACATCGGCTGGGCGATAGGCCTTGAGGGTCGCGGTGATCAGCGCATGCCCAAGCCGGTCACCAGCGTCCTTCAGCGCCTTCGGGTCGCTGCCGTCGAACCGCTGACGCAGCTCAAGCAACGCGCGTCCGGCTGCCGTAGCGATCGCTGCCGCGAGTCGCCCGTCGTCGGAGAGAGTCTCTTCGCTCAGCGCATGCTCGTCCAGCACCTCATCGAGGTCGAACGATGAACCGCTGTCGTCGGGCTTGGTCACGTGCGACCGATCACTCGCCAGCGCCGGTGAGCTTCTCGCGCAGTGCGGCGAGAGCCTCGTCGGTTGCGAGTGAGCCGCCGACCGCTTCAGCCTCGGCCCCAGCCTCATCCGGAGCATCGTCCGGACCGTCGTCGGCCACGGTCTCCGACGAGTAGGTCGATGGCGTGTTGCCCACTTCGAGGGCAGCCTCCTGGTCGGCCTTCTGGGCTTCACCCATCTGCTTCTTGTGCGCGTCAAAGCGGATCTGCGCCTCGGCGTACTGACGCTCCCACTCCTCACGAGCAGACTCAAAGCCGGATTTCCACTCGCCGGTGTCGGAGTCGAACCCGTCTGGGTAGACGTAGTTGCCCTGGTCGTCGTAGGTGGCGGCCATGCCGTACAGCGTCGGGTCGAACTCGACGGTGTCGGTGGCGCCCTCGTTCGCCTGCTTCAGCGAAAGCGAGATGCGGCGGCGCTCAAGGTCAATGTCGATGACCTTGACGAAGATCTCGGTACCGACCTGAACGACCTGCTCGGGAATCTCCACATGACGCTCGGCCAACTCGGAGATGTGCACCAGGCCCTCGATGCCCTCCTGGACGCGCACGAAGGCGCCGAACGGAACGAGCTTGGTGACGCGTCCTGGGACGACCTGCCCGATCTGGTGGGTGCGCGCGAACTGCTGCCACGGATCTTCTTGCGTCGACTTGAGCGAGAGTGAGACACGCTCGCGATCCATGTCGACGTCGAGCACCTCGACGGTGACCTCTTGGC
>JAJAYM010000226.1 GCA_027117675.1 Actinomycetes bacterium
CCAGCACGTTGTTGATCTGGTTCGGGTAGTCGCTGCGACCGGTGGCCACGACCTTGGCGTACTTCGCAGCCACCGACGGGGAGACCTCAGGCTCGGGGTTGGCTAGTGCAAAGACCATGGCGTCCGACGACATCGATGCAACGGCCGCCTCGGAGACCTTCCCTGCCGATACCCCGAGGAACACGTCCGCGCCGCGGAGGGCGTCCTCGATCGAGCCAGTCAGCCCGGCGGAGTTCGTGGCACCCGCAATCCACTCCTTCACGCCTTCAAGGTTGCCGCGTCCTGAGTGGATGATCCCCTTGCTGTCTCCAACAGCGATGTCACCGATCCCGGCCTCGAGCAGGATCTTGGTGACGGCCACGCCCGCTGCACCGGCACCGGAGACCACAACGCGAAGATCTGACAGCGGCCGGTCGATCAGCCGGACAGCATTCTGCAGGGCAGCCAGCACAACGATGGCCGTGCCGTGCTGGTCGTCGTGGAAGACCGGGATGTCGAGCCGCTCCTGCAGAGTCTTCTCGATCTCGAAGCAGCGGGGTGCGCTGATGTCTTCGAGGTTGATGCCGCCAAAGCTCGGCGCCAGGCGCACGATCGTCTCGACGATCTCATCGACGTCGGTGGTGTCGAGCACGATCGGGACGGCGTCCAACCCACCGAAGTCCTTGAAGAGCAGCGCCTTGCCCTCCATCACCGGAAGGGCCGCGAGGGGTCCGATGTTGCCGAGGCCGAGAACCGCAGTGCCGTCGGATACGACGGCCACGACGTGCCCACGCCAGGTGTAGGTATCGGCAAGCCCGGGGTCTCGCGCTATCGCTTCGCTCACCCTGGCAACACCAGGCGTATAGGCCAGCGCCAACCCCTCTGCGTCACGCACGCGAACCGTCGATCGCACCTCGATCTTGCCGCCTCGATGCATCGCGAAGACAGGGTCGATGGGCAGGTCGAAGTCAGTCACGAGGCACGCTTCCAGCAAGGGGTGAACGGAGGCCCCATCGTGTCACAACCTCGGGCGACCACCGATGCGCCGAAGTGGCCAAAGCCGGCGTACAACCTGCGCCACCACGTCAGCGGCCGGGATCGCGCCAATCGCCCACGAATCGACACCCTCACGTGGGTTGTCGCGTTCGACCCACCAACCGTCGGGCTCCAGGCGGACGACGCGCTTGATGGCGAGCCCAACACGGCCCGGAAGTTCGAGCACTACGAGAGCGCCAGGCACTGGTGTTCGATCCACCCGGACGAGCAAAAGGTCGCCATCACGCAGCGTCGGTTCCATCGACGCCCCACGCACGCGGACGAATGCGAAGCCCCCGACTACCACCCCCAGGCCGTGCTCCGAGGGGGATCTGCGTGCGTGTGGCATGAGGGGTAGTGTCGCTGACATCCCAGACCTACGTCGAAAGGACTCCCCCCATGGCTCTCCGGCTCATTGCCGAGGTCAGTGCCCACTGCGATTTGCCGTGCGGCGTCTACGACCCTGCTCAGGCCAAGATCGAGGCCCAGTCGGTGAAGGCGTGCATGGAGAAGTACCACGGCAGCGATGACGCCGACTTCAAAGCGCGCGCGGTCTCCATCAAGGAGCAGCGTTCGAACATGGTCAAGGAGCACCTGTGGGTGCTGTGGACCGACTACTTCAAGCCTCCGCACTTCGAGAAGTACCAGCAGCTGCACGGTCTCTTCAACGAGGCCACCAAGCTCGCAGGCGCGGCCGGCACCAAGGGCAGCAACGACGTCGCCGTTGCCGACCAGCTGCTCGGGAAGATCGACGAGATCGCCGACATCTTTTGGGAGACCAAGAAGGCCTAACCCAAGCAATTTCATGACGCAGGGCGGGTGCCGACGTGGTCGGAACCCGCCCTGCGTCATGATCTGAGGATGTCGAGTTCCCGAATCCGCGGTGCCCGCCCAGAAGACGTCGGCGAGATCTTCGCGATGGTGTGTGAGCTGGCCGAGTACGAGAAGGCCCGCCACGAAGTGCAGTCGAGCGAGCAGCTCTTCACCGAGGCACTCTTCTGCGATGAGCCGGCCGTCTGGTGTTCGATCCTGGAACACCACTCTGGCGACGCCCGGACTGACGACACCCGGACTGACGACACCCGGACTGACGACTCACCCACAGACTCCGCCGACTGGGAGATCGCTGGCATGGCGATCTGGTTCCGGAACTTCTTCACCTGGACGGCCAAGCACTCCATCTATCTCGACGACCTCTACGTTCGCGAGCAGTACCGCGGTCTCGGCTACGGCAGAGCGCTCCTGCAACACCTTGCCCAGATATGCGTCGACCGCGGCTACCCGCGCCTCGACTGGTGGGTGCTCGACTGGAACCCCGCCGTCGACTTCTACCGGCAGATTGGCGCGATTTCGATGGACGACTGGACCGTGAACCGTCTGACGGGGCCTGCCCTCGAACGCCTGGCCTCCGGCCGATTTGACGACGCTGGCGACCCAGAATTGGTCTGACGCCGGCCTGACGCCCGTCAACCTCAAGTCCGCGGAGGCTGACTGCAGGAAGTGGCGCTAACACGCCGCTTCCTGCAGCCTGCCTCCGTAACGGCCCGGCAC
>JAJAYM010000227.1 GCA_027117675.1 Actinomycetes bacterium
GTCTGGAGGTGTGTCGAACGCTGAGGGCCGAGGGCTTGCCGGTGCCGGTGCTTGTCCTCACCGCGCGAGCTTCGGAGATCGATGCGGTGGTCGGTCTTGATGCCGGCGCCGACGACTACGTGGCCAAGCCGTTCCGCACCGCTGAACTGATGGCCCGCATCCGCGCTTTGCTCCGCCGAGGACAGGTGGAGACAGAGACGCTGCGCGGTCAAGACATCGTCGTCGAACTGGGCGCCCGTCGGGTGTGGCAAGGAGACCGTGAGGTCGACCTGTCTCAGCGGCAGTTCGATCTCCTGGTCTTCCTGATGCGCAAGAAAGGCGATGTCGTGAGTCGCGAAGACCTCATGCGTCAGGTTTGGCAGACGACGTGGATCGGGTCGACCAAGACCGTCGACATGCACGTGTCCTGGCTGCGGCGAGCGCTCGGTGACGGTGTCTCAACCGCTCAGTACATCGGCACCGTTCGTGGTGTTGGCTTTCGCTTTGAGACGAGCTGACCGTGCGCCGGCGAATCTTGCGGACCACCCTCGGCGTCAGCCTTACCGTGACCGTGTTGATGACGGGGGCGATGCTTTGGGGCGAATGGGCCGGCACTGCTCGTTACCTCCAGCGTCAGGTTGAGGCAGAGGCTGGTGACGTGGCCATGAAGTTGCACGAACAGGTCCATGTGAACGGCTCAGTGACGCCAGCGGATCTGGCGCAGGTGCTGCCTGCCGACCACCGGCTCGAACTCAGCACGCTCGATAGCGACCAGCTGATGGTGGGGGACAGTGACACGTCGGGACCTTCCGCAGAGGAGGTGATCGACAACCTCGGCACGCTGCGACTCACCGATACCTCAGGAACCGTCAACAACAACCGCATGATCGCGAGCGTCAGCATCGTGGCCATTGGCCTGGTGCTCGCGATCATCGCGGTGCTCCTCTCGCTTCGCGCCGCACGCCGGCTAACGGTCCCGATCGAAGAGCTGGCTGCCCACGCCGAACGGCTTGGATCCGGTGACCTTCGACCGTCCGACGCCCGTTATGGCATCGCCGAGTTGGACCGGCTCGCCGACTCGATGGATGCTTCGGTTTCCCGGATCGCGGCACTGTTGGCCGAGGAACGTCGAATGACAATCGATGCTTCACACCAGTTGAAGACGCCGTTGACGGCACTCTCACTGAGACTGGAAGAGCTCGCGGCCTGGCCGGATGACTCCGACGTTAGGGCCGAGGCTCAAGCGGCCCTCGATCAGGTCGAGCGACTCGCAGGTGTTGTCGACGACCTTCTGCTGGACAGGAGATCCCCAGACGTCACGCGGCGACAACAGCCACTGCGCCAAGTGATCGATCAGCAGCTGCGGGAGTGGCGACCGGCTTTCGACGCGGCGGGGCGTGACCTGAAGGTGTGCATCGACCTGCCCACCGCGGTCTCGGCCGATCCGGGGCCGGTGGGGCAGGTTCTAGCCGCACTGATCGAGAACAGCTTGGTGCACGGCAGTGGCGTCACCAAGGTGGAGGTACACCGACCTCATGGCACCACGTGGATCGAGGTATTCGACGAAGGGGTGGGCGTGCCCGATGACATCGCCCACCGGGTATTCGAACGTGATGTCAGTGGCAGTGGGGGAACCGGTCTAGGGTTGGCCGGAGCGCAGGATGCAGCGGTCTCAGTCGGGGGGAGATTGGCCCTGGTTCGTCGTCGCCCCGCCCACTTCCGTTTCTTCCTGAACGGCAGGGAAGACCCAACTCCGATAGGCCCAGAACTTGAAGAGGGTGCCGAGCCCGACGCCAACGACGTTAGCGGAGACGTTGTCGGCGATCGCTGAGTTCAAGTCAAGCAGGTATCGCGAAACGGCAAGTGGCACCAATGTGATCAGCAGGCCTAGGGCATTGAGCAGAAAGTACAGCGAGTACTCGCGCCAGAAGCCCCGCCTGCTGCGGTCCTTCCATGTCCACTCACGGTTGATCTGATACGCGACGACAGTCGCCACCACTGCGGAGATGGCCTTGGCAGTTAGCGGTTTCTCACCGAGGACACCGGGGTCTCCGACGTGGACCAGCAGGTTGAAGATTCCGATGTCGATGACGAAGGCCCCCAGACCGACGACACCGAAGCGAGAGAGTTCACCTGCGCCTCGCCGTAGCCGGAGGACCAGCGACCTCGCTGCGCTGTTCGCGGCTGGCCCTGTGGTCGACATCATCCGTTGAGGCTACGGGGTTGATCCGGCGGACGAAGCACCGCGAACTGGTCGGTCACCTCGATGTGCCGCGTTCGAAAGCGGTACTCGACGGCTGGACGCCCCCCGGTGCGACCCGGCGCCGAGTGTGTTCCGGTCGCCACGATTTGCTCACGTCGAAGCAAAATGCGCTTGAGGTTGGTCGCCGACACCTCGTGCCCTAGAGCTGCCTGGTAGATGGCCTGCAGCTCTGAGGCGGTGAACACAGCGGGCGCCAGGGCGAATCCGAGGTTGGTATAGCTGAGCTTGGCGCGCAGACGGCGCACCCCGCTCAAGGTGATCGAAGCGTGGTCGAAGGCCATCGTCGGCAGCGCAGCGACAGAGTGCCATTGGGTGTCGCCTGGAAGGACTGACCGCTCGTCGGACGGTACGAGCCCCAGGTAAGCGGTGGCGAGCACGCGGGTCTGGGGGATTCGGTCGAGGTCACTGCGTGTCTCCAGCTGCTCGAGGTGAGACAGATGGCGAACGTCGACCTTCTCGGCGAGCTGGCTGGCCACCGAGCGCCCGAGCGTCTCGTCGGTGAGCAGTGGGCCACCCGGAAGCGCCCAAGCGCCAGCAGCGGGCCCTCGATCGTGCTGCCAGAGAAGCACCCGGAGCACGTCGTCAGCCACCTGCAGAACCACGGCCAGAACCTCGTGGTCGGTGGCGACGATGGGCTTCTTTCCCGGGGACAAGCGGGCAGCTCCGGTGGACAGTAGGGCTCCACGCGTGCGTGGTAGCGTAGTTTCACGGGTTATCGACTGATAGTCAGTAACCTACGAAGAGTGTCACATTAACAGGGGTGAGGGAGGTACCGTGACTGGCATACCAGCGGTCGATCCGGCCTATTTCGAGGAGGTGCGCCGCCTCGCCGCCGAGCGTGATGCGCTGATCCTGGCCCACAACTACCAGGTACCTGAGATCCAGGAGGTCGCACACCACGTTGGCGACTCACTGCAACTGGCCCGGCTTGCCGCAGCCAGCACCGCGTCGACGATCGTGCTCTGCGGGGTCCACTTCATGGCAGAGTCAGCCAAGCTGCTCGCCCCAGAGCGCACGGTGCTGATCCCCGACCTCGGTGCCGGGTGCTCGCTGGCCGACACGATCACCGCTGAGCAGTTACGCGAGTGGAAGGCTGAGCACCCCGGTGCTGTCGTGGTTTCCTACGTCAACACGTCGGCTGCGGTCAAGGCCGAAACTGACATCTGTTGTACGTCTTCGAACGCGGTGGACGTCGTCAACTCAATTCCGGCCGACCGCGAGATCCTCTTTCTCCCCGACCAGTTCCTGGGTGCGCACGTACAGCGTGAGACGGGTCGAGCCAACCTGCACATCTGGATGGGTGAGTGTCACGTTCACGCCGGGATCAGTGGTGATGAGTTGGTCAGAAGAGTCGAGGAACAGCCCGACGCCGAGCTGCTGATCCACCCCGAATGTGGATGCGCCACGTCGGCGCTTTACCTGGCCGGCGAGGGTATTGTGCCCGTCGAGCGCACACACATCCTGTCGACGGGAGGGATGCTTACCAAGGCCAAGCAACTAGGCTCGGCCACGGTCCTTGTGGCCACGGAGACCGGGATGCTGCATCAGCTTCGCAAGGCCAACCCGTTAGCTGATTTTCAGGCGGTCAACCCTAAAGCCGACTGTCGATACATGAAGATGATTACTCCCGAGAAGTTGCTCACTTCCCTGCGTGAGAACGTCTTTGAAGTCACCGTCGACCCCGAGATTGCGGTGCGAGCGCGCAAGGCCGTCGAACGCATGGTCGAACTCGGCGGAGCTCCGGTCCTCGCGTGAGCCGTCCGGCGCCGCCTAGGGTCTGGACTCCCTTGCCGCGACTTCCGGCCCAACCCACCCTTGTGGCCAGCGCCCAGGTGGTTGTGGTCGGCTCAGGTGCTGCGGGCGCGACTGCTGCCATCGGGGCAGCGCGGGCCGGGCGCGACGTCTTGGTGGTCACCAAGTCGAGCCTCGGGGCTGGATCAACCACTTGGGCCCAGGGGGGCCTGGCCGCGGTGCTCGATGCCACCGACGACTCGTGGGCCGAGCATATTGCCGCCACGTTGACGGCTGGTGCCGGGCTTTCGGACCGGTCAGTCGTCGAGCAACTCGTGCTGCGAGCACCTGAGGCTGTTCATGACTTGATCGACCTCGGTGCGGAGTTCGACCGCGACCTGGCCGGACGACTCGCCTTGGCACGCGAGGGCGGCCACCATCGCAGCCGGATCGTGCATGCCGGTGGCGACGCGACCGGTGCCGAGGTGCAACGCACGTTGGACAACTCCTTGCGTGCTGCCGGTGTGTTGGTCAAGGAGCGCAGCATTGCTCTCGATGTGCTCCACGACGATCAGGGCCGGGTCGCTGGCCTGCTGGTCGCTCATGTCGACGAGGAGGGACTCGTCGAGGACGTCACGTTGGTGCGTACCTCGGCCGTCGTCGTCGCAACTGGCGGCTTGGGGCAGGCCTTCGCCGTCACCACAAACCCCCCGCAATCAACCGGCGACGGTCTCGCGCTCGCCTGGCGCGCCGGAGCGGAGATCGCCGATGTGGAGTTCGTGCAGTTCCATCCGACGGCATTCTGGCAGCCGGCGGCGAGTGGACAGCAGTTACTCGTTTCTGAAGCAGTGCGTGGTGAGGGAGCCACGTTGGTCGACGGCGCCGGACGCTCGGTGATGAGCGGCGTCCACCCACTAGGAGACCTCGCGCCGCGCGATGTCGTTGCGACGGCTATCGCACAGCGGCTCCGCGATTCTCCCGGCGGAATCGGCGATCACGTCTTTCTGGATGCGACCTCGATTGGGCCGCACCTGGCCGAGCGCTTCCCCACCGTCGTGACACGGTGTCGAGCGGCCGGCGTCGACCCACTCACTGATCTGATACCGGTCGCGCCCGCCGCGCATTTTGCCTGCGGCGGAGTGCGCGCTCGACTCGACGGCGTGACGTCGGTCCCTGGACTCTTCGCGATTGGGGAAGTCGCTGCCACTGGGGTGCACGGCGCCAACCGCCTGGCATCGAACGGCGTGACGGAGGGGTTGGTCGCTGGTCACTTGGTGGCCGAGGCACTGGCCGGTCGGTTACCCGAGAGCAGCGAGCCGATTCTGGGCGAGGTGTTGCTGTCGGTGGCCGACAGTGACATGCGTCCGGCGGTCGCGCGCTCGATGAGTCGATGGCTGGGTCCGCTTCGTGACGGTGATGGTCTGGGCGCGGCAGCCGACGAGCTGCTCGGGGGTGCGAGGTCGAGCTCGGTTCACTCGTTGGCCGATGTCGAAGCTACTAACCTACTGGCCGTTTCCGAGCTGATGGTGCACGCAGCCCAGCATCGCGAGGAAAGCCGCGGCAGTCACCGGCGGCTCGACTTCCCCGGGCAGCGCGACGCGTGGCGTAAACGCATCGTGCGGCGGTGGAATGGTGTGGCTGCAGCGACCACGTACGAACCGGTGGAAGAGGAGTGAGCGTGCGGCACCAC
>JAJAYM010000228.1 GCA_027117675.1 Actinomycetes bacterium
CTGCAGGAAGTGGCGTGATAACGCCACTTCCTGCAGCATGCCTCCAACGGAGGAGCGTAGGACTGACTGGACAGGGGCCTCCGGCTTCCCAGTCAGTGAGGCGCTGGCTCGGGACGTCCTGGCTGCTCGCCGCCACGAGCCTCGCCGTACGAGCCCTTGGGGACCATCACCTTTCGACGGAAGATGCACACGACGGTGCCGTCTTGGTTGTAGCCGATCGTCTCGACGTGCACGATGCCGCGGTCGTCCTTCGACTTCGACTCCACCTTGTCGAGCACCCGTGTCTCGCCATAGATTGTGTCACCGTGAAAGGTCGGTGCCACAAGGCGCAGCGACTCGACCTCGAGGTTGGCGATTGCCTTTCCGCTGACGTCCGGCACCGACATGCCAAGGAGAAGGGAGTAGACGTAGTTGCCGACGACTACATTCTTGCCGAAATCAGTGGACTCCTCGGCGTAGTTGGCGTCCATGTGCAGGGGGTGATGGTTCATGGTGAGCAGGCAGAAGAGGTGGTCGTCGTACTCGGTAACGGTCTTGCCTGGCCAGTGCTTGTAGATAACACCGACCTCAAACTCTTCGTAGTAACGACCGAACTGCATGTCACTCCTTATCTGAGGCCAACACCGATGCGGATCAGGACCCGGTGGGCATATCTGCGAGTGTCTGGCGCGCTCTCCCAGCCACCGGGACAGGACATGTGACTTGGTAGTGCCTAGCCTCCATCTTGCTGCGCGAGCTGAAGTCGCGGCGTCCACGTGTCGCGGCATGCACGATCAACCCATAGACGATTCCAAAAATGGCTCCCCACAGGACACCGAGCAGTAGCAGGGTTGTCCAGCTCGGGTCCTGGTCGGGGTTGGCAAACAGCCCTAACAACATGCCGACCAGCAGGCCGAACCAGGCGCCGCTCACCATTCCCGCTCCGGCCGCTCGCCCGTACGACATCCGGCCGGTCACTGTCTCAACCATGCGAAGATCGGTCCCAACAATCTGAATTCCCGACACTTCGATCTCACGGTCGGAAAGGTAGTCAACAGCGCGCTGAGCCTCCTGGTAAGAGTCGCACTCTCGGACGACGATCCGCTCGATGTCAGTCATGGCTCTCCTGCCCTAGGCGCGGCGCTTGTAGTCCTCGAGCAAGCGGCGGCCGATGATCATCAGCTGGATATCGGCCGTGCCCTCACCGATGAGAAGCATCGGGGCCTCACGATAGAGACGCTCGATCTCGTACTCCTTGGAATAGCCGTAGCCACCGTGAATGCGGAACGAGTCTTCAACCACGTCGCGACACAGTTCGCTCGCAAGGTACTTCGCCATTCCTGCCTCAAGGTCGTTGCGCTCCCCTGAGTCCTTCTTGCGGGCGGCCATGAGCATCATCTGGTGGGCAGACTCGACCTTCGTGGCCATGTCGGCTAGCCGGAACATCACCGCTTGGTGCTGAGCAATCTGCTTACCGAAGGTCTCGCGCTGCTGCGCGTAGTCGATACCGAGCTCGAAGGCGCGTTGCGCCAGTCCGCACGCGCGTGCGGCGACGTTGACGCGTCCGACCTCGACACCATCCATCATCTGGTAGAAACCCTGGCCCGTCTCACCGCCGAGAACATCATCCGCTGAGAGCTCCAGGCCGTCCATCACCAGCTCGGTGGTGTCGACGCCCTTGTAGCCCATCTTGTCGATCTTGCCGGGGATCGTCAGTCCGGGACGAACCTCGCCGAAACCAGCGTCCTTCTCGATGAGAAACGTGGTCATGTTGCGGTAGACGCTGTCGGCACCTTCGTCGGTCTTCATTAAGACCGCGACGAGGGTGGACGAGCCACCGTTCGTCAGCCACATCTTCTGGCCATTGAGCACGAACGAGCCGTCATCGAGCCGAGCCGCACGAGAGGTGATCGCTGCAACGTCTGACCCACAGCCAGGCTCAGACATAGAAAAGGCGCCGCGAACCTCGCCGGTAGCCATCTGCGGCAGATACTTCTGCTTCTGCTCGTCGGTGCCGTGCTGGAGCAGCATGTACGCCACGATGAAGTGCGTGTTGATGATCCCGCTGACGCTCATCCAGCCTCGTGCGATCTCCTCAACGACGAGGGCGTACGTCAGCAGCGACTCACCGATGCCCCCGTACTCCTCGGGGATCATCAACCCGAAAATCCCCATCTCCTGCATCTGTTCGACGATCTTGGTGGGGTATTCGTCAGCGTGCTCAAGCGCGTTCGCGACGGGAATGATCTCGTTGTCGACGAAGCCGCGGACAGCGGCAAGGATCTCCCGCTGAACATCGGTGAGACCTTCGGTCTGGGCGAGACGACCCATTGCCGCGCTCCTTTGCATCTCGTACGGCGGCGGGACGCCTGCCGTCGAGCTTTGATCGTAGCCAATCCCCCGACCTCCGCGAGTACGCTCCCCGGCATGAGCGAACAGCCCTGGGTCAGCGGTGGCGCCTCCGCACCCGACCCGAACGCGTGCGAGAGCACCGTGTCGACTCCGGACGACCACGTCATCGGCATTGCCGAGTACGGACCAGGGGACGGCATCCCGATCATCAGCATCCATGGCACACCTGGATCGCGATACGGAGGACCGCCGCCAGACAAGCCAGATCTCTACGAGCGGCTGGGCGTTCGTGCCATCGGGTTCGATCGACCGGGGTACGGCCTGTCGAGCAGACGCCGTGGTCGCTCAGTGGCCGACGCCGCGTCCGATGTCACCGCTATCGCTGACGCACTTGGGCTCGATCGCTTCGCCGTGACTGGTGGCTCCGGCGGGGGGCCGCACTGTCTCGCGGTGGCCGCTCTGCTGCCGACCCGGGTGACCCGGGTCGCTTGCGTGGTCGGCGTCGCCCCTCTCGACGGAGCCGGCCTGCCCGAGACCGAGTGGCTCAAGGGCATGACGCAGGGCATTGTCGACGAGTTCACCTGGTCGATGGCGGGGGAAGCTGTACTCCGGCCCGAGCTTGAGCGGCTCGCGACCGCAGACCTCGAACGCGTGCTGGCCGACCCCACCAATCCACTCGGCGAGACCTACCAGATGTCAAAGGGTGATCGCGAGATCATGGCGCGTCCGGAGTACGCCCTGCGCATGCAGCGACTGATCCAAGAGGCCTACCGCTGTGGTGTCGACGGATGGCTCGACGACGACCTGGTCTTCGTCAAAGACTGGGGATTCGACCTCGCCACCCTCTCGGTCCCAGCCATCGTCTGGTACGGCACTGACGACACGCTCGTGCCGCCCTCCCATGGGCGATGGTTGGCCGGCAACGTCCCGGGAGCACTCGTGGTGGCGATGTCCGGAGGGCACCTCGAGCTGGTGAACCGAGCCGAGGAACTCGTGGTGTGGCTCATCGGTGGGGACGCACCGAACGACGCTGTGGTGGGAGCAGTCCGATGACCGTCGACCCCACCCTCCTGTCACTGTTCCCGGCGAGCACGACGGTCGACGCCGACGGTGCACTCGAAGTCGCCGGCATACGGCTGTCGACCCTCGCCGACGAGTTCGGGACGCCGGTGCAGGTGGTCGACGAGACGGCGCTGCGGCAGCGGGCACGCGACTTCGTCGACGGTCTGACGCGCAGACGCCCCGGGTCGAGCGTCGCCTTTGCCTCCAAGTCGTTCCCCTGCACAGCCATCTACCGCGTGATGGCCGAGGAAGATCTGCACATCGATGTCGCGGGTGCGGGTGAGCTGATCACCGCGCTGAAGGCGGGAGTCCCTGCAGCTCAGATCGTTCTGCACGGCAACGCGAAGACCGACCACGAGCTGGGCCTGGCCGTCGACGCAGGGGTCGGGACAATTGTGATCGATGGCTGGGACGACATCAGCCGAATCGAGCGGCTCGACGGCCCGCCTCAGCCGGTACTGCTCCGCGTGATTCCCGGCGTGGACGCACCCACCATGGCAGCGGTCGCAACAGGGCATCACGGCTCGAAGTTCGGTCTGGCGCTTGACGAGGCGAGGAAAGCGATCGACCACTTGCGGTCGAGTGACCGGTTCGACGTCCGCGGGATCCACGTGCACATCGGCTCGCAGATCCTGACCGTCGACGCTTTCGCCGAGGCAGTGGAAGCGGTAGCCGACCTCGGCACCTTCGATGTGTATGACGTCGGAGGAGGACTCGGCGTCCGCTACCACCGAACCGACGAGGCCCCCACCGTTGACGAGTACCTCGACACCATCACCCAGGCGGCGTCCGCGCACCTACCCGCGGCCGCCGAGCTCTGGATCGAACCAGGTCGCTCGATGGTGGCTCAGTCGGCTGTGACCCTTTATCGCGTGGTCACGGTCAAGCGAGGCGATCAGACCTTCGTAGCCGTCGATGGCGGGATCGCCGACAACATGGAGGCGTCGACGTACGTCGGAACCCGGTTCGACGCCGTGCTCGCCGACCGTCCCGCTAACGGCGCACCTGTGGAACTGGTCGGACGCCAGTGCGAGTCAGGCGACCTCTTCGCGTCCGACCTGCCGCTGCACGCCCCCCAGATTGGCGACGTTGTCGCACTACCCGTAACTGGTGCGTACACGTACACACTCCTGAGCAATTACAACGGAGCTCTCAGACCCCCGGTGGTCTTTGTGCGCGACGGTTCGGTGAAACTCGTTGTGCGTCGGGAGACATACGACGAGCTCACCGCGCGTGACGTGGTAGGCGGACTACTTCGACACTGAGATGACGTACTTGATCTCGAATGACTTCACGTCGTACCAGTTGCTATTTCGCGTAGCCACCGCCCAGCGAACCTTGGTTCGATGTACTTATGACTCAAGGGCAACGCTGTCTCCGGAGTGCCATCGCACTCGTCCGTCGAGCGCATGACGACCACCCAGATCGCCGCTGGGTCTGATGTTGAACAAAGTGGCCTGATTCTTCGTACCCGGTGACTGCTGCCCCGAGCCAAACAACCGTGACGGGCTTGTGTCCTGAGTGAGGGTCAGGCGGGGTTTGCCTCACGGATCGAGTTGCCGCCGTCAATGACTAGCGTCTGACCGGTGACATACGACGCCGCCGGCGTGCAGAAGAAGGTGACGCCGGCCGCGATCTCGGCCGGCTCGCCCATGCGTTGCATCGGCGTTCGCCCGCCGTATTCGAGTTCCGCCGACAGCGACGACGGAGTTCGGATCCAACCTGGTGCCACGGCGTTACAGGTCACGCCTGACGCGGCCGTCTCGACAGCGGTCGCCAGAGTGAGTCCGCGCATTCCGCCTTTGCCAGCAACGTACGCGGCCTCATTGGGCATCGCGCAGGTGGTGCCCGACGTCGAGGTGACGTTAACGATGCGACCGAATCCACGCGACACCATTCCTGGCATGACAGCGCGCGTCATCAGGAAGGCCGTATCCAGGTTTCGCATGATCCCGTGGCGCCATTGTTCGGGCGACATCTCGGTGATCGACAGCCAGCTCTCCTCGTCGGTGACGCTCGTCATGCCGGCGTTGTTGACGAGGAGATCGATCGGACCCAGGGCGGCCTCGACCTCAGTCACCAAGCGGGCCACCTCGTCGGCGTCCGTCAGGTCAGCGATGAATCCCCGTGAACCCCCGGCGAGCTCAGTCGCTCGTTCATGGATGCGCTCGGATGTCGCAGCGACGGCCACGGTTGCACAAACCTGGACAAGCGCCTTTGAGCAGGCGAATCCGATGCCGCCAGGGCTACCAGCCCCCGTGACGAGGGCCACCTTGCCTTCCAGGGAGAACAGCGTCATCAGCTCGCCTCGGGTGGAGCACTCGAACGAGCGTCGTCGCTCGCCGGATCGAACCAGATAGTCCGCTGCATTCCGGCCGCTCGCCCCTTGCCGCTGATGACGAGCGCCATCTTGTTGGACGCCTCGTCGATCATCTCGCTACCGATCATCACCGCTCCCAGTTTTCCACCGGCCTCTGAGGTGTAGTACGCATACGCATCGAGAATCAGCTCAGCGTGATCAAAGTCATCCTGCTTGGGTGAGAAGACCTCGTTGGCCGCGTCAACCTGCCCGGGGTGCAGCACCCACTTGCCGTCGAAACCGAGTGCTGCTGCGCGATCGGCGACGCGCCGGTAACCGTCGACGTCGCGGATCTGCAAGTACGGACCATCGATGGCTTGCTTGTCGTGGGCGCGTGCGGCCATCAGGATTCGCATCAGGATGTAGTGGTACGCATCGCCCTCGGTGTAGCCGGCCGGCTGCTCACCCACCACAAGCGTGCGCATGTTGATGCTGGCCATGAAATCGGCCGGCCCAAAAATGATTGTCTCAACGCGTGGGCTCGCTGCCGCAATCGCGTCAACGTTGACCAGGCCGAGCGCGTTCTCGATCTGGGCTTCGATCCCGAGCCGTCCGACCTCGAGTCCGTTCGCCTTCTCGATCTGGGTCAGCAAGGTGTCCAGCGTGACCACCTGCTCGGCGGTCTGCACCTTCGGCAGCATGATGCAGTCGAGATTGGCACCAGCACCTTCTACGACCTCGATGACATCGCGGTATGTCCACTCGGTGGTGAAGTCATTCACGCGGACTGTTCGCACCTTGTTGCCGTATCCGCCCTCGTTGAGCGCGGCAACGATGTTCTTGCGGGCCTCGGGCTTAGCCAACGGCGCGACGGCGTCCTCGATGTCGAGAAAGACTTGGTCAGCCGGCAGCCCTTTCGCCTTCTCCAGCATCTTCGGGCTGCTGCCTGGGACAGCCAGGTTGGAGCGACGGGGACGAAGTACGCGTTCTGCCATCGACCTTCTCCGATCGGCTGCAAGGTCGCCGCCGGCGCACCGGTCGACGCGGTCCTGCGGAGCCTAGCGCCGCGCGGGAAGCCGCGGCTGAGCCACCCGGTCATCACAGCCAGGTATGGCAGGCTGCCGCCATGAGGTCAGAGTTGGAACTGGGAGCCGAACACCTGCCCGCACTGATCGCCGAGCTTGGCGGCAAGTCTGATCTGGTGTGGGTCACGGTTTCCGGCCGTCCACCGCAGGCGCTGTGGAGTGTTTGGCACGACGAAGCGATCGCCGTCGTCACCGGGGGTACCGAACAACGCGACCCCGGGCTAGTCGACGGTGCGTCGGTCGAGCTGATATTGCGCAGTAAAGAGAACAGGGCACGGCAGGTCGCCGTGACCTCCACCGTCGAGCGACTCGAGCCTGGGACGGCGGCATGGAACGACGCGGCAGCTGCCCTGCATCCCAAGCGGCTGAACCCGCCGGACGGCGAAGCCCAGCCGCAGCGATGGGCGTCCGACAGTGCGCTCTGGCTGCTGCGTCCCACTCACGAAGTCATCGAGCGGCCGGGATCGATGTCAGACGGCTCACACCGCGCTGAGCCGGTCACTACCGAGGCGACCACGGTGACCCACATACCGTTCCACGCGGGTAAGGCCACCAAGAAGCGCCGCCAACACTGATCGGGGAATCCCCACTCGACGTGGCCGTAACGGGGCCAACGTGGCGTTCGGCCGCCACCTCAGTGCACGATGACCACGTCACCTGGTCATCGTGCAGTCGCTGAGGCGGGTCAGGCGGGTGGCACCACGATGGTCCCCTCGGCCACCTTGACGACACTCCCGCTGACCTGAAGGCGCTGCAGCACACCGGACGTCACCTCACAGGCCAGGGTCAGCCGTGACGGGCGCGCCATCTCAACGCCCTGATCAACGGTCACCTCGTGACGTCCATCGGCAAAGTCACCCCTGGCCACGAGCAACGCGCCGAGGGCGAGCGCCGCCGAGCCGGTCGCTGGATCCTCTGGCGCGCCGATATCCCCCGCGAACATCCGCGCCAGGGCGTGCCGCCGGTCGGCGTCCCAGACGACGACGTAGACGCCGGTAGCTGGTTGCGGGTAGCAAAACTCCTCACGCAACACCGTCATGTCGGGCCGGCAACGAGCGAGGGCGTCCGGCTGCACGAACAGGACCGCGTAAGCGAGCCCAGTGCTGGCGATCCACACCTCGCTGTCGACGAGATCATCGTGGTCGAGCCCGACAGCTACCAGCGGCCGTTCCGCCGCGATTGGACCCGAGACCGTGGCTGGTCCGGCCGTCAAAGTGGCTCCCGTCGGGGTAACCGAGACTGGCAGCACCCCAACTCCACATTGCTGGCCCACCTGGCCCATGGGGATCTGACCAGTGTGTGCCAGCCACCATGCGGACCCGACCGATGGATGGCCAGCGAACGGAACTTCGGAGCCGGGGGTGAAGATCCTCAGCACGTAGTCGGCGCCAGCAGCGCACTCGACCTCGGTGGGACGAAGCGGGAACGCCGTCTCCGAGAAGTTGAACTCGCGGGTGATCTGCAGCATCTGCTCATCGGTGAGCCCCTCGGCGTCCATCACCACCGCCAGCGGGTTGCCTGCGAACGGACGCTCGGTGAATACATCGAGAATGACGTAGGGAAGGGGGGCGAGATCAGACACGGCTGCTCCTTCGGTGAGATGCATCGGACGCTAGCAGCGGCCGCGCCGCTAACCTCTGGGTGTGAGCGCCCCCACCCGAGTCTTCATCGCCCGGCTAACCGGCGCTTCGGTCTTCGATCCCAGCGGTGACCAGCTCGGCAAGATCCGCGATGTCGTGGCGACGCTGCGGGAGGCCCCCCGCCCCCCACGCATCATCGGACTCGTCCTGGAGGTCCAGCCTCGGCGGCGGATTTTCGTGCCGATGTCCCGGGTCACCTCAATAGACGCTGACGGCGTCGTCGTGGGCGGCCTGCTCAACCTGCGCCGGTTCGAGCCGCGTCCCGGTGAGCTCCTCGTGGTAGGTGAGCTCCTCGACTCCCCCGTGACACTTGTCGAGGACTCCACCTCTGTCACCCTGCTCGACGTCGGAATGGAGCAACTACGCACCCGCGACTGGGAGGTCGGCAAGGTTTACGTCCAGCGCAAGGGAAAGACGCTGCGCCGACGTGGTGTGCAGTTCGTCGCCGACTGGAACGAGATCACCGGGCTCTCACTTGGTGCGGACGATCAGGGAACCACGCGCCTGCTGGAGTCCTATGAGAAGTTGCGTCCAGCCGATCTCGCGCACGCCCTACGCTCGCTCAGCGACAAGAGGCGCTCGGACGTCGTTGCGGCCCTTGGCGACGAAAGGCTCGCCGATGTGCTCGGCGAGATGGTTGAGGAAGAGTCGGTCGCAATCCTCACGGCCCTTGACGATGAGCGCGCTGCGGACGTCCTGGAAGAGATGGACCCAGACGACGCCGCCGACATCCTGCACGAGATTCCAGAAAGCACGCGCGCTCGGCTGCTCGAGCTGATGGAGCCGGACGAAGCTGAAGACGTGCGCATGCTGCTCAAGTACGACGAATACACCGCCGGCGGCATGATGACCCCGGAGCCGGTGATCTTGGCTCCCGACTCAACGGTGGCTGAGGCCCTGGCTCGCATCCGCAACGCCGACCTCCCTCCGGCGCTCGCTGCGCAGGTCTACGTCGCGCGTCCACCGCTCGAGGTCCCAACTGGCCGCTATCTCGGCAGCGTCCACTTTCAACGCCTGCTCCGTGAGACGCCCAGCGCACTGGTTACCGAGGCAGTCGACTCCGAACTCGAGCCCTTGTCGCCGACAGCCACCCTGCACGAGGTGACGAACGTGCTGGCGTCCTACAACCTGGTCGCCATCCCCATCGTTGACGAGAACGATCGGCTCCTCGGCGCCGTCACCGTAGATGACGTCATCGACCACATGCTGCCCGAGAACTGGCGCAACGCAGAGCCAACCTCCACCGCCGGGGGCTCCGATGGCCCGTGAACGCAGGCGCAGCCGTCTCGACCAGCCACGCGGACCCCGGCGCGGAGTGCGCTCCCCCTACGACCCCGAGGCATTCGGCAAACTCTCCGAACGGATCAGTCGCGCCATCGGCTCGTGGCGGTTCATCTTTGGGATGACGGTGTTCGTCGCGTCCTGGATGCTGTGGAACTCGCTAGGCCCCCAGGACCTACGGTTCGACGAATGGCCGTTCATCGGCCTGACACTGATGCTGTCCCTGCAGGCGTCCTACGCGGCACCGCTCATCCTGCTCTCGCAGAATCGCCAGACGGACCGTGACCGCGTTCAGTACTGGGAGGATCGGGCCCGCATCGATCGAATCATCGCCGACGACGACTTCATCACCCGCGAGGTCTCATCGCTCCGGCTGGCCGTCAACGAGGTAGCCACCCGCGACTTCGTCCGCGATCAGCTTCGCGACCTGCTCGATGATCTCGACGAGCGAGCCAAACCCAGAAACGGCGCCTCCGACTCAACCGGCTGAGGTACGCGCAACCCTCGGGGCCCGCTCCAAGCTGCCGAACACCAACGTGGCCAGCGCCCCAACCACCAGCGCGAACCACGAGGCGGCCAACCAGGTGGGAGGGGTGAATCCGATCAGTCCCTGCAACCAGATCCACAGATCGTTCCAACCGTTGACGTATCCCGGGTTCGCCAACTGATAGGCGACGAATCCAACGAGCCAACTACCGAACATCGCAGGACGCAGCGGCGACGTCTCTGACAGATCCCAGCGCCCCCGCGAGACTACGAACCAATCGGAGATCAGCACTGCGACGAGCGGCAAAAACATCGAGCCGATCAGGAAGAGGAACGACTGGTACCCGCGCAGGTCGATCACTAATGCCAGCGAAGTTGCGATCACTCCTACGGCAGCCGACACCCAGCGGCGGTCGAGGTGGGGAGCCACGTTGTGCACCGACATCGTCGTCGAATAGACGTTCGCGAATGCCTCGTCCACCTCGTCAACGGTCAGAATGAGCAGTGCTATGACGCCAGCGGGAACCGCAAGCAGTCCGACGATGACATCGCCGTCAAGGTCGACCACCGTGGAGAACGCCACGACTCCTAGCGAGATGTAGGCGGTGGCGGCTAGCCCGTAGCCAACCCAAGCCCCGTAGAAAGATGCCTTCGCAGTACGCGAGTGACGGCTGTAATCGCCGATCAGCAGCGCGTAGGAGACACAGACAGCGATCACGGTGTCGGTCGCGATCCCAAAGCCAGCCCAACCGCCCTCGGTGAACCCCGGCAGCGGCTCATTCAACAGTTGCACAAATAGGTAGATGGTGGCTGCCAGCACCAGCCAGATCACGACCTTGCGCAGCCAACGGACCGACCCGAGGGGAAGAACCGCCATCACGGTGGCGCCGACTCCGGCGAGCACAACCCAGAGGGGACGCCACTGGTCGCCGGTGAGGGCGGTCGCCGCAGCAGCGATGATGATGATCTCGATGGTTCCCCACCCAATATTCTGGGCAATGTTCAGCACGGTTGGCACCACCGAACCACGACGCCCGAACAAGCCGCGAAGCAGCACCATGCTCGGCGCACCCGTTCGCTGCGCAGGAATCGAAGCCGCACCCAGCAGCGCCGCACCCAACAGGGCTCCGAGCCCGATGGCGGTAAAGGCAGCGAACAACGACATCGTCGTGCCGTCTTGGAACGGCGAAAGAACGAACAGCGCAGTGACCGGCCCAGTAAGGCTCACGCCCAGGTTGAACCAGAGGACTGTCTGATCCCACCAGCCCAGCGACCGCGCTGGCGAGAAGGTGAGGGTGAGCGGTGCCTCAACGCGTTCGCTCGTCCCCGACTGCACATCCGATGGCGACGTCATCGCACTCTCCCTAAGCCGGCATTAACCGGACAGGTTCAGGCGGTCGGTGACCAGTCGTACTGGTCTCCCTCTCAGCCCCCAGTGGGCTCCCGCGGTGTGTCGGCAACGCTACGCCGCCCACAGCGACCGCTCCAGCCGGGGGTGCAAACCGCCGACAACCCCAAGGTGAAGACTCCACTGTCGGCGAGTCGTAAGACCGTCGCCGGCGCCGCTAGGCCAACCGGTGGGCAGGCGTTGCCCTCCCCGCGCCACGAGCGCACGATGCGACGGCGTCTCGGCGAGGTGCTGGTCAGCCATGGCGTCATTGACGAAACTCAGCTCGATGAACTGCTCGCCGAGCAGGCTGCGCTGCGACCAGCGGACGGCGTTGGGCGGCTGCGACTCGGACATCTGGTCGTCGCACGCGCACTAGGCACCGAGGAACAGGTAGCCGAGGCCCTCGGTGACTTGCTGGCCCTCGACGTCGTTGACCTGTCGACCGAGCCGGTCGACCCCACGGTGGCACAACTCATCCCCCGATCGATGGCCGAACGATTTGGATTGATCGTCCTGGCGCGGGAGGCGACCGGCCTTCGCTTGGCGGCCTCCGACCCGACCAACGTCCTGGCCCTCGACGACGTCCGCATCCACACCCGCGAACGCTCACTGCACGTCGTCGTCGCGACCCCGACCCAGATCGCCGTTCAGATCAAACGCGTGTGGTCGATCGGTGATGACGCGGCGGACGCCGTGCAGCTGCTTTCCATCGAGCATGACGAGAGCGACGACGACGACGACAACGCCGATCAGACGCCAACGGTGCGGCTTCTCGACGCTCTCCTAGGTGATGCCGTGCGCGGTGGTGCTAGCGACATTCACGTCGAACCTCAGCGCGATGCCGTTCGGATTCGCTACCGCATCGACGGGCTGCTGCGCGACATGATGACCGTCCCGCGCAACGCCGGCCCAAGCATGATCAGCCGACTAAAGATCATCTCTGGGCTCGACATCTCGGAGCGACGCATACCCCAGGACGGACGGACCCGAATCAGCGTGGACGGAACGGCGATCGATGCCCGCGTGAGCACCCTACCTGCCATCCACGGCGAGAAGGTGGTGATCCGGCTGCTGACGACGACTGAGCACGTACCGGGCCTGGACTCGATCGGCCTGCTCCCCGAGCAGCTCGACACCCTGCAGCGGTCCCTCAACGTGTCGCAGGGACTCATCTTGATCACCGGTCCAACCGGGTCAGGCAAGACCAACACGCTGTACGCGGCGATCAGCCAAGTGATCACCCCCGAGCGCAACGTGGTCACGCTCGAGGACCCGGTCGAGATACAGCTTCCAGGCATCACTCAGGTGAACGTCAACCTCCGGAGCGGGATGACCTTCGCCACAGGTCTGCGTGCCATCCTCCGCCAAGACCCAGATGTCATTCTCGTCGGCGAGATCCGCGACAAGGAGACCGCAGAGTTGGCTCTACGCGCCTCGTTGACAGGGCACCTCGTCCTCAGCACGGTGCACACCAACGGTGCCGCGCAGGCGCTGACCCGACTGGTCGACATGGAGATTCCACCGTTCCTCGTGGCGTCATCACTGAACCTGGTCGTTGCCCAACGGCTGCTGCGCTGCATCTGTGGTGGGTGTAGCGAACCCCATGAGCCCAGCGACGACATCCTCGCGTCACTGTCGGTCGATCGTGCCACCCTCGTCGGCGCCAACCCTCGTCGAGGAACAGGTTGCCTCAAGTGTGGCATGACGGGCTACCGCGGCAGACTGGGCGCCTTCGAGGTACTTCCGGTCACCGCTGGAGTTCGGCGAGCCTTTGCCCACGACCCCACCGAGCAGACCCTGCTCGACAGCGACCACTTCATCACTCTCCAAGAGGCAGCGCTCCGACATGCCGCTTCAGGGCGCACCACTTTTGAGGAAGTGCTCCGCGTGACACAGGTGGATGCCCCCCAGCTCGGCTGAGACTGCGCACGTAGCATGAAGGTATGCCCGTCAACCTCGATGCCGTCCAGGCCGCACTTGCCACGGTCAAGGACCCAGAGATTCACCAGCCGATTACCGACCTCGGAATGGTCAAGTCAGTCGACGCAGACGCCTCCGGACGGGTCGCCGTCGAGATTTACCTCACCGTCGCCGGCTGCCCCATGCGCGATCGCATCACCACTGATGTCACCAACGCCGTTGCGGCGGTCTCCGGCGTCACCGACGTCTCGGTCGTTCTCGATGTGATGAGCGACGAACAACGTCAGTCGATGACGCAGAAGCTCCGGGGTGGTCAGGCCGAACGTGAGATTCCCTTTGCCAAGGCCGACTCGCTCACCCGAGTGTTCGCTGTCGCGTCCGGCAAAGGTGGCGTCGGAAAGTCGTCAGTGACGGTGAATCTCGCCGCTGCAATGGCGGCGGACGGTCTGTCGGTCGGCGTCGTCGATGCCGACATTTACGGCCACTCAATTCCGCGCATGCTCGGGGTCGATGGACGACCGACGCAGGTCGAGGGGCTGATCATGCCGCCCCAGTCATACGGCGTGAGGGTGATTTCCATTGGCATGTTCACCGCTGGAAACACTCCGGTGGTGTGGCGAGGACCCATGCTCCACCGGGCCCTGCAACAATTCCTTGCCGATGTCTGGTGGGGCGACCTCGATGTCCTGCTCATGGACCTGCCTCCGGGAACCGGCGACATCGCCATCTCGTCGGCCCAACTAGTGCCCAACGCCGAATTGCTCGTGGTCACGACGCCACAACAGGCGGCGGCGGAGGTGGCCGAGCGAGCCGGAACGATTGCTCTGCAGACCCATCAACGGGTGGCTGGGGTGATCGAGAACATGGCGTGGCTACCGTGCCCACACTGCGACGAGCGTGTTGAGGTCTTCGGATCCGGTGGCGGCGAGCAAGTGGCGTCCGGGCTGAGCCGTTCCCTCGGCGCGACGGTGCCGCTACTCGGAGCTGTGCCGATCGATATGCGGCTCCGGGCGGGCGGCGACAGCGGTCATCCGCTGGTCCTCACCGATCCAGACGCGCCAGCTGCGGTCACCCTGAAAGAGATTGCAACCAGACTGGGACGCCGTGAGCGCGGCTTGCTCGGGAAGTCACTGACGCTCACCCCGAACCGCGGCTGACCCTCACGTGGTGTCGGAGTCGAACGTCGGACGCGCGGGCGGCTTGCCATCGGCGCCTTCGGAACCGTTTGCGGCGTTACGCACATCCTGAACTTCGTCGTCGATCGGGTCGAAAAGGTTGCGCTTGACGAACGTCCGAGGGTCGAGCTCCTTGATGTTCAGATCGCCGAGTTCGGGGCCGAGAGAGTTCTTCAGGTCCTGACGGGCGCCGCTGGCCATCTTGCGCACCTCACGCAGCAGCCGGACGGCGTCGGCCGCAAGACCTGGCAGCTTGTCTGGTCCGAATATCAACAGTGCGAGAACCACGATGGCGATGATCTCCCACACGTTGATGTCGAACACGGCCCCAGAGTAGGCCAGCGCGGGGATCAGCCGACCGTTGCTCCCAAAATCACCTCGAGGGTGACCAGTTCGTTACCCCGGTCGACCTGAAGCGATATCTGCTCACCCGGCTGCTGGCTACGGACCAGAACGACGAACTCCTCGTACGTCTCGATCGACTCACCGTCGACTGCCACGATGACATCGCCGGGTTCGACGCCGGCGATGTCAGCCGCGCCACCAGGGGTCACCGCGTCTCCCTGCGCCGACTCGCGCTGCACCTTGGCCCCTGGGCCGGGATAGGTGAGGTCGAGCAGGATGCCAACGACCGGGTACTCAGCCTCCCCCTCCGCGATCAGTTGCTCGATGATCGACTTGGCCTGCGTAACAGGGATGGCGAACCCGAGCCCGATGCTGCCGCTCGAGCGGCCCGATCCCAGCGTGGCGATGGCGCTGGTGATGCCGACGACCCGACCCCGACTGTCGACCAAAGGGCCACCGGAGTTGCCGGGGTTGATCGCGGCGTCGGTCTGGATCGCGCTGATGTACGACGCCTCACCGGCGTCTGAGGTGGTGACCGGGCGCTCTAGGGCACTCACGATGCCGGTGGTGACCGTGCCGCTCAAACCCAGCGGTGACCCAACGGCAATCACCGGGTCGCCGACTCGTAAGCGGTCTGAGTCTCCCAACGAGGCGGCGACGAGGTCATCGCGGTCGACCCTGACTACCGCAAGGTCGTAGGTGGGCGAGCGTCCAACGATGCGGGCCGGAAGTTGCACCCCGTCGGCGAAGGTCACCCTGACCCAGCCGCCTTCGGACGCTACGGAGATCACATGGCTGTTCGTGACGATGTATCCGTCGGACCGCACGACGACCCCAGAACCAGTCGCGGCCTGTCCGCCCCCGCGGATGTCGAGGGAGACGACGGTCGGAAGCACGGCGTCAGCAATCGCGGTAACCCCCGTCGGCGGGTCGTCAACAATGGGGGAAACCGGCAGCACGACCCCGGGAATGTTGTCGCTGCGGTCATCGACCCAGATGACGCCAGCAGCAGCCAACGCGCCACCGACCAGCCCGACCAAGAGGGCGAGAATCGCTAGAACGAGCAGGCTGGGACCCCTGTTGCGCGCGTCGCGGTAGACGAATCGCGACGGGGACGAGGTGCTCACCCCAACCACGCTACGGGGTCGGGGGACCGACAGCCGCCGGGGACCATCGTCGCTGAGAGCCAGCCAGGGATAGGGTCGGGGCGCCACGCACGGCAGCCGTGCAGGATCGACGGCGAAGGAGAGCAACCATCAGCACCGACGACACCGCGGCAAGCCGTCAGTTCGTTGACGACTATCGCCCAGAGGACGATCTACTCGACGCCGCCCGGCGTCGGGGCGAGGAGATCGGCGTCACCTCTGTCTCGCCAGCAACCGGCGCCACACTGCAATGGCTCGCCCAACTGATCGGGGCGCGCGCCGTTGCTGAAGTCGGAACGGGGGCCGGAGTCTCGGGGCTCTGGCTGCTGCGCGGCATGGCCGCCGATGGAGTGCTGACTACCGTGGACGACGAAACCGAGAACACCCGTGCGGCGCGTCAGACCTTCAACGAGGCCGGCGTTCCCACCCAACGCGTTCGGCTGATCACCGGTCGCCCCCTCGATGTTCTGTCCCGGTTGGCCGACACCGCTTACGACTTGGTCTTCTTCGACGGAAATCCGCAAGAGTCGACCCGCTACCTCCACGAGGCACTTCGATTGCTGCGGCTCGGTGGACTCGTGGTCTTCGACGATGCGCTGGCGGGTGGACGGGTGGCTGACCCTGCTCAACGTGACGCGGCGACGATCGCGGTACGAACTTTGATCAACGACACCCGTGACGACGACCGGATCAGGCCGGTTTTGCTCCCCGTCGGAGACGGAATGCTGGTGGCACAAAAGCTGGCCGACTAGCCAGGACCGTCAGGCGAGGCCGGGTCCGGCACCGGAGACGAAGCCCGAACCACCCTCGGCGATCGCCACGACTTCGAAGGGCTCGTAGGCGATAGGGGCCGAACCGATCATGAGGCTGCCCGGGGCCGTCGCTTCGCCAGGCATGAATCCGGCGAGAAAGTGATCGCGGTCCTCACGGGTTGCGAAGACGTATGTGCCCTCGAACCAGTCGCCTTCCATCATGCGCCACGTCTTCATATGCAGACCGTCCATACCGGAAAACCTGGTCAGGGATGTCTGCACCACGTAATCGCGCAACTTCTGCGCGCCATCTTGGGGTGCGTCCTTAAGCGACCACCGCACCGACAGGCCAAACACCGGTCTCAGCCCACAACCGCAACAAGCTGGTCGCCGAGGTCTTTAGCTTCCTCGGCGTTGAGCTCGACGACGAGCCGGCCGCCACCTTCGAGGGGAACGCGCATCACGATGCCGCGGCCTTCCTTGGTCACCTCGAGCGGACCGTCGCCGGTGCGCGGCTTCATGGCCGCCATGGGCATCCCCTTTCCAGAAGGCAACGTGACCGAGAGTTCGGCACGCAGAGCCCTTACACAATGAGCCCCTTGAACAGTGCCTGATCATTATTCCGCACGGTCGATGACGCTCCACGCCCGCCCCGGTGCTGAACGTTAGGGCGCCGCGTGCTCCCGCCCGACATCCCTGGCCAGTTTCTGCAAACTCCGCCGAACTCCCCATGCGAAGCCAGGGCGCACCAGCGGCCACCCTGCCCGGCCGGCTACCCCTAACGGCAGGTCGAGCTCTTCGGCCCAGACGAAACGGGAGCGGCCCGCTGGCAGTGCCAGCACCTCGAAGATGCCAAGACCCTTCACCACATTGCCGGTATGTCGGACGACGCATCGGTGCGGCGGGTTCCACTCAGTGATCACCATCGTGTCCAGGAACCCGACTCGACCGACTCCGGTGAACGCCTCCAGCCCGCCACCGACGCCGACGCCACCGCGATCAGTGACCCTGACGGTGGTTCCCAGCATCCACTCAGACTGTCGTGGCCAGTCCGTCACGGCGGCCCACACCACGTTCGGTGGCGCGTCGACCACGACATCGACGGTGATACGCGCGCTCATTCAGACCTCCGGGGGCTGGACGTCCTGGCCCTGTAACTGCCTGATCTCAGCATCGCGCAGTGCGAGCTCGACCGCGAGTCGATCCAACACCTCGTCGACGGCCGCCATCTGGTAGCCCCGCAAGGCGAGGGGAAAGCGGAGCGTCTCGACGTCGGATGCCACCATGCTGCGATCCTCTGGCAGCCGAACGACCACGTCGTCGGGCTCCTCCTCGGCGAGGCCGTCGCCGCGACCGAGCGCCAGCAACACCACGCTGATCACGATCGCGGTGATCACGATCAGCCACAAAGTCCACATCATGGGATGCGCCTCCTTCGATGCGACACGATGGTCCCACGCCGGAGCCAGTCTGGCGGCAAGCCACGTGGGAGCCCTTGTGCCAGCACCGGAGTCAGCATCAGAGCCAGCGCCGAACCTGGTGCTCGGACGCCACTCGTTTACGCCAGCGGACCGAGTCGTCATGGCGATCATCAACCGGACGCCCGACTCCTTCTACGACGCAGGCCGAGCCTTCACCGACGAGAGCGCCTTGGCGGCGGTGGCCGCAGCCGTTGCCGCAGGGGCTGACATCGTCGACATCGGAGGCGTCAAGGCTGGCCCGGGCGAGTTCGTCGGCGTCCATGAGGAACTCAGTCGCACTGTCGACATCGTCAGTGCGGTGCGGGAAGGGTTCCCCGACATCGTGATCAGTGTTGACACGTGGCGCCATGAGGTGGGAGACGCCGTCTGTCGAGCTGGTGCCGATCTACTCAACGACGCTTGGGGTGGTTACGACCCCCAGCTGGTGGCTGTCGCTGCCGAGCACCACGTCGGCCTTGTGTGCACGCACACGGGCGGGGCGACACCCCGAACCCGGCCCCATCGCGTCGAGTACGCCGACGTCACCGCTGCGGTCGTGGGCTTTCTGGAGCAGGAAGCGGGGCGGGCGGAGGCGGCTGGCATCCCGAGGCACAAGATCCTGATCGATCCGGGCC
>JAJAYM010000229.1 GCA_027117675.1 Actinomycetes bacterium
GCGCCGTTTCGCTGGTGAACCGGTCGCCGGTCAGTTGCATGCCGTCGCCGCTGTCGCCCGCGAACCGGATGATGACCCGATCGAGCTGCACTACTTGCTTGCCCACGCTCTGATGCTACGTCTCGGTGGCCCCCTACGATGGGAAGCCGAGCGTCTTAATGGGGAGATCTGGCGGAGGAGGGCAGCATGGACGAGGGGTATCTGGGGGGATACGCGGTCGTCGGCGCGGCCGTGGGCCTTGGCGTGGTCTTTGTGGCAACGGGGCTCTTGGCCAACCGGCTGCTCCGCCCGGTGGTTTCTACCCCTGAGAAGTACACCACCTATGAGTGCGGCATCGACCCCGTCGGCGAGGGGTGGGCGCAGACCCACATCCGCTACTACGTCTTCGCGTACCTCTATGTGATCTTCGCTGTCGACGCCGTCTATCTCTACCCCTGGGCCACCGTTTTCGACGGGTCAGGCTATGGCGTCACAACGCTTGTCGAGATGATCGTGTTCATCGGGTTCTTGGCGACGGGCATCGGCTACGCCTGGCGACGCGGCGTCCTGAAGTGGATGTGACGTGACAGCCGTCGACCTCCCCGATCCCCGTGTCGGGGCGCTCTCCTCTCTGGCGCCGAAGCCGATTCGGCTGGTCCTCAACTGGGGACGCCGCTACAGCCTCTGGGTCTTCAACTTTGGACTCGCCTGCTGCGCCATCGAGTTCATCTCGACGTCGATGAGCCGATACGACTTCATTCGCCTTGGCGTGATCCCGTTCGCCCCCAGCCCCAGGCAAGCCGACCTCATGGTGGTCTCTGGAACTGTCACCGACAAGATGGCACCGGCTATCAAGAGGCTGTACGAACAGATGCCAGAGCCGAAGTACGTCATCTCGTTCGGTGCGTGTTCCAACTGTGGCGGGCCCTATTGGGACAGTTATGCCGTCACTAAAGGGGTTGACCAGATCATCCCTGTTGACGTCTACGTTCCTGGGTGCCCGCCGCGACCGGAGGCATTGCTGCAGGGCATCATCAAGCTCCAGGAGAAGATCGCCGGCGAGAACGTGGGGACCCGGTACCGACCTTCGGCTCGGGCACTTCAGCGTCCGTTGGTGGAGTTGTCGTGAGTCCGTCAGGTGTCGGTTCCATCCACTGGCCAGATCTCGACGCGATCCAAGCGGTTGCTTCAGCCGCTGGTGTCGTGGTCGAGGTCACCGACAACTTCCGTGACGTCAGCGTTGCCTTCGCCCCCGAGCAGTGGGTTGCTGGACTGACGATGCTCCGCGACGAGTTGGGGCTGACCTACTTCGACTGGCTCTCTGCCGTTGATGAAGGTGCCGACGACGGCTACGTCGTCTTCTGTCACCTCTACGATCCGCAGAGCCACCGTCATCTGCTGGCGCGAACGTCGCTGGACGCGGTTGACCCTACGTTGCAGACATCGACGCAGATCTTCCGCGGCGCTGCCTGGCACGAGCGTGAGACCCACGAAATGTTCGGGATCGACTTCCCTGGCCATCCCCACCTGGTTCCGTTGCTGCTCTCCGACGAGTTCGTGGGGCACCCCTTGCGCAAAGACTTCGTGCTCACGGCACGGGTCTCGAAGTCGTGGCCGGGAGCCAAGGAGCCGGGTGAGTCTGGTCACGGCGCCCCGGCTCGGCGCAAGATGCAGCCTCCTGGAGTGCCCGACCCGTCGTGGGGCCCACACCGCCCGGATGGCGTCGATGACGACTGACCTCCTCGAGGTCGCGCTGAGGCTCGCCGTCGTATTCGTCGCCTTCCTGACTCTCCCATTGCTGGTCGGCCAGCTTGAACACAAGGTGCTGGCTCACATGCAGGCGAGGGTCGGGCCAATGTATGCCGGCGGTTTCCACGGTTGGGCCCAACTCATCGCCGATGGCGTCAAGTTTCCTCAGAAGGAGGAGATCGTTCCAGCCGCAGCCGATCGCACTGTGTTTCGGCTGGCGCCTGCGGTGGCCCTGATCCCCTACTTTGTTGCGATGGTGGTGGTGCCGGTTGGGCCTGGCCTCGTTGGCCAAGATATCGGTGCCGGGGTCTTCTTCGTGCTGGCTGTGATGGGTGTCGGGGTAATCGGCACGCTGATGGCGGGGTGGGCGAGCGCCAACAAGTACTCCGCGCTCGGTGCTGTCCGGCAGGTCTCCCAGCTTATGGCGTACGAGCTTCCCTTCGTGCTTGCGGCGGCGTCAGTCGTGATGGCAGCCGGGTCGCTGGGGTTCACCGACATCGTCAACGCCTGGCAACCTTGGTGGCTTGTGTGGCAACTGCCGGCAGGCGTGGTGTTCTTTGTCGCTGGGCTCGCCGAGTTGAATCGCCCACCCTTCGACATGCCGGTGGCCGACGCAGAGATCATCTTCGGTCCCTACACCGAGTACACCGGTTTGAGATTCGCGCTGTTCCTGCTGGCCGAGTACGCCGGGATCGTGCTGCTCTGCTTCCTAACCGCCGTTCTCTTCCTCGGCGGGTGGAACGGGCCGTTCGGTGATTCGTGGCTCTGGACCTTTGCGAAGGCTGGGGTGCTCGCCTTCCTCGTGATCTGGTTGCGCGTCAGCTACCCCAGGCTCCGCGCTGATCAACTTCAGAAGCTTGCATGGCAGCTCCTGATCCCGGTAGCGCTAGCCCAGCTGCTGCTGACGGGCGTGGTGACGGTCGCATGGTGAAGGGCGGTGAGCGGCGGTCGGGCGGTCATGGTGTCGGTCTCTTCAAGGGGCTGGGCATCACGCTCGCGACGATGACGAAGCGGTCGATCACCGAGCAGTATCCGGACGTCAAACCTGAGCTTCCGCCGAGGAGCCGCGGGGTGATCGCACTGTCTGAAGAGAACTGCACCTCATGCATGCTCTGTGCCCGCGAGTGCCCCGACTGGTGCATCTACATCGACTCGCACAAAGAGGTCATCCC
>JAJAYM010000230.1 GCA_027117675.1 Actinomycetes bacterium
GCGTGACATTGTCTGGCGGGCTGCGCGTCCGCGTTGCACCCAATCCTCGGTGCTGACGAACCCGGTCATTGACCCCTCCAAAGGCCGCGCCATGCGACCGGGGGTGATTTTGCCACCGCCATCCGGCAGGGCGACTAGTCGCGACGAATCTCATAGTTTGAGACGAACGCCACATGCTGAGACGGGGTGTGGCATGCTTCCACCCATGTTCGCCACTGACGACCTTCGCCCGGTCGGCCTGACGCCCCCTCTCGTGAGCAGGCGTCACGTCGACCTCATGCGCGTCGCCGGTAGCGGATGTTGCCAGCGCTCGCTCTAAGCCCCTGCCCCACGAGGTGCGCGAGCGCGGCAGGTCGGACGCCCGACCGATCCGAGTTCGCACGCCTCCCCTTTCCCCGAGGACGTGCCCCGATGGCCACCGATACCGACGACGCGGCCCCGCCGAGGCCTCGTGTCGAACGTGCCCGCGGGCAGGGCCAGTGGGCCCTCGGCTTCCGTGAGCCTCTCAACGCCAACGAGCGGACGAAGGCGGACGACGACGGTCTCAACGTCCGGGCCCGCATCGAGAACATCTACTCCAAAGCCGGGTTCGCCTCGATCGACCTCGCCGACCTCAACGGACGCTTCCGCTGGTGGGGCCTCTACACCCAGCGCCGCCCGGGAATCGAGGGCGGCCGCACTGCAACGCTCGAGCCGCACGAGCTCTCTGACGAGTACTTCATGCTGCGCATCCGGATTGACGGCGGACGCCTGAACCTCGAGCAGCTCCGGGCCATCGCGCACATCTCAACGGCGTACGGTCGAGACTCCGCCGACATCACCGACCGACAGAACATCCAGTTGCACTGGATCCGCGTCGAGGACGTCCCCGCGATCTGGCAAGCCCTCGAGGCGGTGGGCCTCACGACCGCAGAAGCCTGCGGTGACACCCCGCGAGTCATTCTCGGCTCCCCCGTCGCCGGGGTTGCTGCCCACGAGATCATTGACGGAACACCGGCGATCGAGGCCATCGTGCAGCGTTTTGTTGGCGATCCGACGCTGTCGAACTTGCCGCGCAAGTTCAAAACGGCTATCTCCGGCTCGCCGCACCAAGATGTGGCGCACGAGGTCAACGACCTGTCGTTCGTTGGCGTTCGACACCCAGAGCACGGCCCCGGGTTCGACGTCTTCGTCGGCGGTGGCCTTTCGACGAACCCGATGTTCGCCCAGCGCCTGGGAGTCTTCGTCACCCTCGATGAGATTCCCGAGGTCTGGCACGGCATCATCGCCATTTTCCGCGACTACGGCTACCGACGCCTGCGCCACCGCGCCAGGTTGAAGTTCCTGGTCGCCGACTGGGGAGCTGCGAAGTTCCGCGAAGTACTCGAAACCGAGTACCTGCACCGGACACTTACCGACGGGCCACCTCCGGACGCACCGCCGGAGCGACGCGACCACGTCGGCGTTCATCGCCAGCATGACGGTCGCTACTACGTTGGCGTCGCACCCAGTGTCGGCCGAGTGAGCGGGGCCGCCCTCGCCGCGGTCGCTGATCTCGTCGAGGCAGCGGGCAGCGGTCAGGTGCGGCTTACCGCGCAACAGAAGCTGATTGTGCTGGACGTGCCAGACGGCTGCGTTGCAGCGCTTCGCGAGGGGCTAGCCGATCTCGGTCTCGACCCTGGGCCTAGTGAGTTCCGTCGCGGTGCGATGGCATGCACCGGTATCGAGTTCTGCAAGCTTGCGATCGTCGAGACGAAGGCCCTCGCGTCATCCACCATCGCCCATCTCGAACGAGCGCTCCCCGACTTCGACGCCCCACTTTCACTGCATGTCAATGGATGCCCCAACTCGTGCGCGCGCATCCAGGTGGCCGACATCGGCCTCAAAGGGTCGATCGTCCGCGATGCCGACGGCGAGTCCGTGGAGGGGTTCCAGGTTCACCTCGGCGGAACCCTTGGACCCGACGCATCGTTGGGCCGCAAGCCGCGCGGCCTCAAGGTGACGAGCGCTGAGCTGCCGCACTTCGTCGAGCGGGTCGCCGGACGCTACGCCAGCCAGCGAAACAACGGCGAGTCGTTCGCCTCTTGGGCCCAACGAGCAGACGAGGCGGACCTTTCATGAGCAGCTCAGGCGTCAGCAGCTCAGGCGTCAGCAGCTCAGGCAGCCCGGTGCGGATGGCTCCGCACTACTGCCCCTACTGCGCCGACCAAGATCTCCGGCCGCACGAGCAGGGCCACACCGCCTGGGAGTGCCGTGGCTGTTTGCGGGTCTTCTCCCTCACGTTCGCCGGCATCTCAGGAGTCACATCATGACCGTTGTCCCTGGCCTGACAGACGTCACTGTTAGGACCGTCACACCAGAGGCGGCCCTGCGCGCGCGATACGGCGTCACCGTTGCCGATGCTCGCGGGCTAGGGAAGGCCGAGCTCGAGCTGCTCGCCGAGGACGCCGGGCAACGACTGGCCGATGCCCGCGCGATCGACATCCTTACCTGGGCGGCGCTGACGTTCGGCGAGCGACTCGTGGTCGCGTCGTCGATGGCCGATGGAGTCGTCGCACATCTGGCCTCCAGGGCGCTGCCCGGCGTCCAGGTCGCCTTCCTCGACACCGGCCTGCACTTCGCCGAGACGATCGGCACCCGCGATGCGATCGCGGCCACCCTCGACGTCGAGATCCTCAACGCGACGCCCGACCTCACGGTCGACGAGCAGGCGCAGAAGTTCGGCCCCAAACTTTGGGCGACCGACCCCGACCGTTGCTGCCAGATGCGCAAGGTCGCTCCGCTCGAACGCGTCCTGGCCCCGTTCCAGGCATGGGCCACCGGGATTCGCGGTGACGAGACCGCCGCGCGGGTCGGAACACCAGTGGTGCACTGGGATGCCAAGCGCGGCATGGTCAAGGTCAACCCCATCGCCCGTTGGTCCAACGCCGAAGTCAGCGCCTACGCTGCTCGCTACGGCATCCTCGTCAATCCGCTTCGGCAGTTGGGCTTCGCCTCCATCGGCTGCGCGCCGTGCACGCGGGCTGTCCAGCCGGGCGAGAACGCCCGCGCCGGACGTTGGGCGGGCGCCGACAAGAGCGAGTGCGGAATCCACGTGTGAATCACTATCCGGTGCTCCTCGACCTCGACGGTCGTCGGGCACTTGTCGTCGGTGGCGGTCCGGTCGCCGCGCGCCGCATCCGAGGGCTGCTCGACGCGGCCGCCGACGTCGAAGTCGTTGCGCCCTCGGTCTGCGAGGACATCTGGGACGCCGCTGAACGGGGCGAGCTGACCCTGCACCTGCGCGAGTTCGATGCGTCCGACCTGGACGGCGTCTGGCTCGTTCACACAGCAACAGGTGAGCGGTCCACCGACAACGCAGTGGCTGCAGCGGCTGACAGTCGTAACCTTTGGTGTGTACGCGCCGATGACGCCGCGGCCAGCAGCGCCTGGACCCCCGCCGTAGCCCGTCTCGGTGACGTCGTTGTTGCTGTGAACGCTGGAGCCGACCCGCGCAGGGCCGTCGCGCTGCGCAACGCGATAGCGACCCAGCTCGAGACCGGGGAACTTCCCCTCCGTCGCCACCGCATGACCGGGGGGCGCGGACACGTCGCACTTGTCGGCGGCGGACCGGGCGACCCCGGCCTGATCACCACTCGCGGACGCATTCTGCTGGCCGAGGCAGACGTAGTCGTGGTCGACCGGCTCGCCCCGCAGGCTCTGCTTGAGCACCTCGGCCCAGACGTTGAGGTGATCGATGCCGGCAAAGCACCGCACGCGCACACTCTCACGCAGGACCAGATCAACGCGCTCATCGTCGAACGCGCCAAGGCCGGTCAACGCGTCGTCCGGCTGAAGGGCGGCGACCCGTTCGTCCTCGGCCGAGGCAGCGAAGAGCTGGCCGCTTGCCGCGCCGCCGCCGTCGACGTGACTGTCGTCCCCGGCGTCACCAGTGCGCTGGCGGTGCCGGCGGCGGCGGGCATCCCCGTCACAGCCCGCGGCATCACCAGTCGGTTCACCGTGGTCTCCGGCCACGACGGCCCACTCGACTTCGCGTCCATAGCCGCACTGGACGGAACCCTGCTCTTCCTGATGGGTGTCTCCCGGCTTCCGGAGATCGCTGCCGAGCTCCAGTCGCACGGCAGGCCGAGTGGCGAGCCGGTTGCTGTCATCGAGAAGGGCACCACCGCTGATCAGCGGGTCACGCTCGCCACCCTCGGCACGATCGCGGCCCGAGCCGCCGACCGCGGCGTCCAGAGCCCAGCCGTCATCGTGGTCGGTGAGGTCGCCGCGTTGGCCGACACGTGAGCCCGCACCACCTGCTGATCGCTCATGGCTCGCCAGATCCTCGGCACCGAACCATGATGCGCACGCTGGCTGGCCTCGTCGACGACCGTGGCCTGCCCTGCTCAGCCGCGTACCTTGAGCACGACGACCCAACGGTCGGGGCAGCCCTGGAGGCACTCGCAACCGGTCACGTCGTCACGCTCGGAATGCTGCTAGCGCCTGGCTACCACGCAACCGTCGACGTCCCCCGACTGCTCATGCAGGCCCCGCCTACTGTCCTCGTCGACGACCGTGGGCCGCTCGGAACAGGCCCGTGGCTCGTTCCGAGTCTCGACTGGCTGGTCGCCGACGTCGGTGCCGGACCCGACGCCCCGGTGATTGTGGCTACCGCCGGATCGACGCGGGCAGACGCTCGGCTAGCGATCGCACAGTTCGCCTCGGAATGGGGACGCACTCGTACGGGCGCAGTCACCGTTGCCGCGACCACCGGCCCCGGACTTAGCCTGGAAGACGCTGCGGCACCCCTGTCTCATGCACACGTGCCGCTCGGCGTGCGTGCTGCACCAGCTGTCGTAGTGCCGTTCATGATCGCGCCGGGCGTCCTGGCCGACCGGGCCGCCAAGGTGGCCCAACACCACGGCTTGCTGACCACAGGGACCTTGGCCGAGGCACCGCCGTTCGTTGACGCACTCGTCGCGCGCCTGGCCTGCTGACCGCGGGCGCCGCCACGCCGCCGCACTAGTCAAACCAGAGACAAAACTCGTTGCCCTCCGGGTCGCGCATCGCGCGCCATCGCTCGCCATGCTGGCTGTCGTCACCGGCCGGCGTCCGAATGCCGCCGTTGGCCTCGATCCACGTGGTGGTGGCCTCGATGTCGTCCGGCTCCAGGTCCACGTGCACCCGGCTCCCCGGTTGCAGCCCGGCCACCCTCTCGAACCCGAGATAGGGACTGCCGGCAACGTCGGTGACGACGGGTGAGCAGTCGAGCAGCCCACACCAGAAGGCGGCCAACGCCTCCGGATCGTGGCACTGCACGATCACCGCCCCAAGCCGCGCTCGTGAGCCCATCTGCACCTCGTCTCAGCGCCGACCGCGACCGACGGCCGAGCCAGACCCTAGCCTCCCGCAGCGAGCGCCACCAGCCGCGACAGCGCCCGGAAGTACTTCTTGCGGTAACCGCCACGCAACATGTCAGCGGTGAACACCTGGTCGAGTGCAGCGCCACTGCCGACCACGCGGACGCCTCGGTCGTAGAGGCGGTCGACCAAGACGACGAAGCGCAGCGCGACAGCCTGATCATCGATGGGTCGGACGCCACGCCACACCACGACGTCAATGCCGGAGACGAGCATCCCGTAACGGCTCGGATGCAGCGTCGCTACGTGGGTCAGCAAGTCGTCGAAATCGTCGACCGCAACGACTCCCCCGACCTCGACAGCCAGTTCCAGCTGAGCCTCGGTTGCCGGTTCCGGTGCGGTGGGGGCCGAACGGTGACGGTAGTCAGGGCCCTCGATACGGATGACGTCAAACTGCCCAGCCAGCCCTTGGATCTCGCGGAGAAAATCTCCGGCCGCGAAGCGTTCATCGCCTAGGCGGTCCGGCAACGTGTTGGACGTGGCTGCAAGCTTGACGCCCCGATCGGTCAGCCGTTCCAGCAAGGTCGACATCAAGACCGTGTCGCCAGGGTCGTCGAGTTCGAACTCATCGATGCAGACCAGCCGCAGTTGAGCCAATCGCTGAACGGCTGCAGCGAACCCGATGGCGCCGACGAGGTTGGTCACTTCGACAAAGGTGCCGAAGGCCTTCGGCTCCGGTACGTCGTGCCACAGCGACGCGAGCAGGTGCGTCTTGCCGACCCCGAACCCCCCGTCGAGATATATGCCAGCGCGCCCCTCAGGTGGTGCCGGCGCTCGGCGCCACCAGCTGCGCTCAGCGGCTGGCGCGGCAATCCGGGCCGCGAAGGCTCCGAGCGCGGCGACGGCCGCCGCTTGGGTCGGCTGCTGGGGATCTGGGAGGTAGGTGTCGAAGCTGACCTGGGCAAAGAGTGGCGGCGGCACAAGTGTTGCCACCAGCGCATCGGCCTCGATCCGAGGTGATCGGTCGACGAGCCGAACGGTGGACACAGGGCCTGAGCGTACGTGCCGAGACGTCGGTGCCGCGTCTCTGCCACCATCAGGGTGTGGAACGCCTTCTGCCAGGACCGCACGTCACTATGACGCCGCAGCGAGACGTCGACGCTCTTGCGTCGCACTACGCCTACCCGGACGCCGGTGCCCTTCGGTCCAACATGGTGGCTTCGATCGACGGTGCCATCAGTCTCGACGGACGATCGAAACCGATCTCAGGTGAATCTGACTGGTTTCTCTTTGGGTTGCAGCGTGCCCTGGCCGACGTCATCGTCGTTGGCGCCGGAACCGCACGCGCTGAGGGATACGGTCCTGGCCGGACGCGCCCCGAGTTTGCCCACCTGCGTAACGCGGCCGGCCAGCCGTCGGCACCCACCCTGGCGATCGTCACCGCCAGCGGAAAGCTCGACCCAGCTGCCAACTGCTTCACCGGAACCGCACGTACGACAGTCATCACCTGCCGAGCCGCCCCGGCCGTGCACGTTGACCCACTGCGAGCGGTCGCCGATGTCATCGTCAGTGGTGGCGAAACCGTCGACCTTCGCGGTGCCATCGACGTCCTCCGCGAGCGCGGCTTACGTCGCATTCTGACCGAAGGCGGCCCGAGCCTGCTTGGCGCGCTGACGTCCCACGACCTGATCGACGAGCTGGTGGCCAGCATCTCGCCGTCCCTCATTGGTGGCGACGCCCCACGGATGGTGGTCGGTGCGCCAGAAACGCTGCGCCGCCTCGAACTTGTTGGAGTGCTCGAGGACGAGGGAACGCTCTTCATCCACTACCGGCGCGCGAGAGGCGCCACCTGATGGCAGACACCCAAATCGTTCCTCCGCTCGCACCCATGCTCGCCAAGGCGGCCAAGTCCGTCCCCGATGGCGGCACCGGCGACTCCGGCTACCTCTACGAGCCGAAGTGGGA
>JAJAYM010000231.1 GCA_027117675.1 Actinomycetes bacterium
GCCTACTGATCTCCACGGGGACGCGCGCGGGTGCGGCGGTTGCCGCACTCTTTTTGCTGGCTTCGGTGCTGCTCGACCGGGTCGATGGCGTGCTGGCCAGGGCCCGACGGACGGTCACCGCGTTCGGCGCTTGGCTGGACGTCACCGCTGACCGCCTCCGTGAGGCTGCGTTGGTGATCGGACTGGCGATCGGCGCGGCGCAGTTCGGCACGCCTCGCTGGGGCCTGGCGACGGTGGTACTGGCAGCCCTCACCCTTGCGCACCTGGCCGCCGCAGCGAGTCGGACTGCTCGCGGTTGGGGCGAGACGCCGGTACCCATCCGACTGCCGCTGGACCGGCTCGACGAGCCGGAGCTGCCGGCGGTTCCCCCTCCGCCGGGGCGTGCGGTACCCCGGTGGTTGCCCTTCAGTGTCTCGCGCGGCGACGTTGCGGTACTGACCGTGATCGGCCTCGTTGTGCTCCCCGCCGCTCCGCTCCTGGCGTTGCTGGTGGGCGTCTCCGCAGTCAGCGCTCTGGCTTGTCTGCTGTACGTAGGCGCACCACGTCCGCTTCCGGCCACCCAGCGTCAGCTGCTGGAGCTGGCTGACCCCGGCCCGCTATCGCGCTTCGTGGGTCGACAGGACGCACAGCTGTCACTGTTTCGCCGGACGCTGGCGACGGGTTTGGCGGCATGGGTGCCGCCGTTGACGTGGGTGGTCGAGTCTGCTGTCGTGCTGGTTGCCGCTGCGGTGGCCCAGCCGTCAGCATTGCCGATCACCTTGGCGTGGATTGGCGTGCTCGCATTCCACCGGCTCGACATCGCCACCCGTCACCGGGTGCTCGGATCGGCTCCGCCCCCCTGGCTCGGGGTCGTCGGGCTGGGCGCGCTTGGCCGGGCAGTGCTGGTGGTTCTGCTCGCCGCCCTCGGGGTCCTCGCCGAGGGTCTGGCGGTGGCAGCGGTCACCCTCGGCGTCCTGTACGCGGCTGAGAGCTCTGGTCGGTTCGCCGAGCGTTAAGGCCGGAGCTAGGCGTGAACCCGGGTTAGCCGGGGATGTTGCAGATGTTGTCGGTGGCCTGCCTGACACCATCGTCTTCTTGAGCCTCCTTGACGACAACGGGAGTGACTCCTGGCCAGTCCTGCCCAACGACGACCTCGATGGTCGTTCCGAGGCCAGGCGCCTTGACCCGGTGGGCCCCAGGCAGCGAAGCGGCGACCGTGCGGGCGGCTTCTTCGCCGCCGACGTCGTAGCGAACGATCGTCGACAGGTAGTCGGTGCTGACGGCATCCCCGATGCCGACGATGGTGTAGCCCTGCTTGGTCAGCTTCGCGGCGGCGGTTGTCGCGATGCCGTCCTCGCCGGTTCCGTTGAGCACCCGCACCGAGATCGTCTCAGGCGCAACCGTGAGCGGCTTGCCGTCGATGACGGTGGGCTCTGGGGGCGGAGGCGGATAGGTCTCGTCGGTGGTGATCGCGGTCCACAGTGCGTCGGTCTTCTCGGTGTTCCAGACGACGGTGTTGGGATCGTCGGGATTCACCACCCACGGAGTGGTGATGAAGGTGATGTTCTTCGGCGGGATCCCGCGGACTTCCTGGGCCAGCTGGCGCATTCGGTTGAGGTTGGCCAGCTCTGGGTCGGTGGTGAGTGACTTGGTGGCAGCCTCAAGAAACCGGACGAGCTTGATCGGGTTCAGCAGAGTGCCCGAACTGCGGGCCTTGTCGATCAGCGATGACAAGAAGGCCTGCTGGCGATCGATCCGGTCGATGTCGCTTCCGGTGCCGATGGCCCTGACGCGCACAAAGGCCAGTGCCTGGTCGCCCGTCACGGTGCTGACGCCTGCCGGAAGGTTGAGGCCACTCTTCGGCTCGACGACGTCGTAGGGGAGGCAGACGTCGACGCCGCCCAGCGCGTCAACGATGTCATTGAAGCCGGAGAAGTCGACGATGACGAAGTGGTCGATGAAGACGCCGGTGTTCTGCTCAACGGTCTTGATGGTGCAGCCGGGTCCGCCGATCGAGAAGGCGGCATTGAACCGATCGGTGTAGGGCGTCGAGAGCCCAGTGTCGGTCTTGCACGATGGGATATCGATGATGGTGTCGCGGGGGATGCTGACCACCATGGCGCTCTCGCGGTTGGCGGGAAGGTGGACGATGAGCGTGGTGTCTGATCTGGCTCCAGTGATCGCCGCTCCCGACCCGTAACCCGTTCCCTGGCCTTCCCGGGTGTCTGATCCCATCACCAAGATGTTGAGCGGTTCGCGCTCCTGCCCCTCCTCTGGGGGCGCTTTCGTCGGTCGGTCTGTGCCGACGACGTCGGGGTCGAAGGCGTCGAAGACGCCAATGTTGCCTTCAAGGCGCTGATAGAGGTAGAAGCCGGTGGCTGCCCCGGCGACGAGCATCAGTGTGACAACGACCGCCAGCAACTTCAGGGTCCGGCTAAGCCTTCGACGACCGGTCGGTGCGTCAGTGGCTGAGGTGCCAGCTGCGTCACCGGTTGGGGCGCTGTCAGTCATCGGGTCCTTCGCTGGAAGTGGTCGCTGAGCAGAATACGGACCGATCAGGCAAGGAGCCGAATCGCCTCGGGCAGCAGTACCCCGTTTGGTGGCGTCCCGGAGATGGCCGTCACCTGTTCGGTCGCCCATCGTCGGACGCACAGACTCGGGTCCGGGTTCCGCACCCAGAGCACGCTGGCCCCCGCTGCCAGCGGCGCGAGCCACTCATCGACGAGCGCCGGGAGGCCAGCCAGGCTGCCGTGCGCCGCGACGCGGTCGGTCGGTTGCAGGCCCCAAGAGACCGCGCTCTCCTCGGCCAGGGCCCCTAGGGTGCCTGCTGGCCCGACCGGACCGGCGACCTGGTCCGGCATGGCCCTGACCTCGACCGAGTAGTCGCGGACCAGCATGGGGAGGGGCTGGGCGAAGGGGGCGGCCATGGGCGCCAGGGAGACGGCGAAGACTTCATCGGCGTCCGGGGCATCACCCAGGCCCTCTGGCCCCACCACTGCCACGTCGACCGGACCCGAAGCGCTCGGTGTCGTTGGTTCATGCCGCACGTCTGCCC
>JAJAYM010000232.1 GCA_027117675.1 Actinomycetes bacterium
AAGTACACGCCAATGATGAACCCGCCGAACCCGGCCATCATGGCGCCAAGCATGAGGGCTTGCATCTTGTACCAATAGACATTTTTTCCGAGGCTGCGCACGGCGTCCTCGTCTTCCCTGATCCCTTTCAGGATGCGTCCCCAGGGACTGCGCACCAAGAGGAATGTGATGACCGAGAAGATCGTGACCAGCGACCAGCCGACGATCATCACCCAGAGCTCCTGGTTGCTGAACAGGAACGGGCCGAAGTTGATCCGGAAGGTAGATGACAGTGGACTGAGGTCATAGAACTCGTTGGCAAACTGCTGCAATCCGTCTGATCCGCCGAAGGTCTCCTTGAACTTCACTGAGCGAACGATGAGTCGCACGACCTCGGCTGCGGCGATCGTCACGATTGCCAGATAGTCGGCGCGTAGACGCAGCGTTGGGAGACCCAACAGGAGAGCCAGGACGAGGGTGGCGATCAGGCCAACGAGCAACCCTATCCAGAACGAGAACTCAAACGTCGTGACCATGACGGCCATGCCATAGCCTGCTGCAGCGAGGAAGGCCGCCTGGCCGAAGTTGAGCAATCCTGTGTAGCCGAACTGCATGTTGAGGCCAATGGCGGCAAGGCAGTACGCCACCGATACGGCGCCCAACGCATAAGAGACCGACGCGGTGAAGATGAATCCCCAGTCCATGGTGGCCTCCTCAGCCGACTCGGCTTCGTCGACCCAGGATTCCCTGTGGTCGGACCATGAGCACGACGATGAGCAGTAGCAGGGCGCCGACGTTCTTCAGTTCGGGCGTCATCCCGGGAATCAGGGTGGAGAGGTTCACGAACAGTCCGACCAGCAGGCTGCCAACCAGCGCTCCGAACGCAGTTCCCAGACCACCGAGGGTGACCGCGGCAAAGATCAGCAGCAGGCTCTGCGCACCGAGCAGCGGAAAGACTTGCTGCGTGAGCCCCTGCAGGACCCCTCCCAGCCCGGCCAGCCCCGCGCCGACTATCCAGACAACCAGAATCACTCGCTCGACGTCGATGCCGCTGGAGGCTGCCAGCGCCGGGTTGTCGGAGACCGCCCTCGTCGCCTTGCCCATCCTGGTCTTGAGCAGAGCCAGTCCGGCGAGCGTCAGCACAACGGCGGCGATAACCATGGACGCGATGTCCTTGGGGGTCAGGCTGACCGGGCCGAACTCGAGTCCAGCCTGAGTCGCGTAGGCGCCGAACGGCCTGCTCGCACCACCGAAGAAGATCAAGTAGATGTTCTGCAGGGCGAGGGCGAGGCCGATCGAGACGATCATCATCGCGATCAGGCCGGTCTGGCGTTTTCGAAGTGGCTTCCATAGCCCTCGGTCATTGACGAAACCGAAGGATCCGGAGAGGACGATGCCCAAAACCGCAGCGACCAGGAACGGGATTCCGAGCGTGACGTTGAGCCACCAGGTGATGACCGCGCCGAACGTGACGATCTCGCCGTGGGCGAAGTTGGTCAGTCCCGTCGTGCCATAGATCAGCGAAAGACCTACTGCCGCCAGCGCGATGATCAGGCCGAACCTCAGGCCTTCGACAGTCAGCTGGGCGGCTTGGTCCCACTTGCTGGTGAGGGTGCGTTCACGCTCGCCGAGGGAGAAGAGCACGGTGCGAGCTGACCCCGTGACGACGACGTTCTCGATCGGGTTCTTGGTCGGCTCGGCAACGCCATCCGGCAAGGTGTCCACATCAAGTTCGACCGCGTATGTGCCGGGACCGGGAACCTCGACCTCCCAGCGTCCAGCGTCATCGCTCGTGCCAGTGCCGGAGAAGCCCTCCGCGTCGGTTGCCATGATGTCAACACCCGCGACAGGCTCACCAGCGAGATCGCGCAGGAACCCTTGGATCGCTCCCGCCGGCTCGGCTTCGGCCGCGTATGCGGCGCCTGCCATTGCGGCGGCTCCGCCGAGCATTCCGATGCAGGCGAAAACCAGAGCGACGATGCGCATGCCCGACCAGTGGACCACTCTCAGGACTCCCTCGCCTCGCGCGGTGACCGGCAGGCGGGCCCGAAGGTCTGCCTAGCGGTCGCTGCGGAGCATAGCCACGCTACGACCGGTGTGACACCCGTTGCGGGTCACGAATCGAAAAAACTTCCCCCGAGGGCGGTTAGCAGGGGTGCGAGCAATAGAGCTGGCAGCAGGTCTGCGACCGGTATCGCCTTGATCCGGAGCAGCCTGAGCCCCACTCCGAGCAGGAGAATCCCACCGGTGGCTGTCATTGCCGCGACCTGCGCATCGGTCATGACGTCTCCCAGGGCGAAGGCCATCGCGGTCAGGGTGCCCTGAAAGACCAAAACCGTCAGCGCCGAGGCCACGACTCCCCAGCCGAGGGACGCGGCGAAAGCCAGGGCAGCCAGTCCATCCAGAATCGACTTGAGTGCGAGAAGTTCTATCCCTCTCCCCAGGCCGTCCTGGAACGAGCCCAGAACGGTGAGCGGGCCAACGCAGAAAACCAGCGAGGCTGTGACGTAGCCCTCGACGAAGCGACGGCGGTTCTCTGGTGAGCTCTGCCCGCTGGTGAGCCGGCGTCGCAGGCTAGCCCCCAGGTCTTCGAGGCGAGCCCCGAAGCGAAGTGCGGCCCCAACCATGCCACCGATGACGATCGATCCCAAGGCAATGAGCAGCGGCACCCCACGACCGACCTCGCTAACGAGGTCGGGGTCCAACAGGGCGGCAGCGTTGAGACCGCCCACAACCAACGTGACGAGCCCGAGCCCGTCGGTGACGACGTCCCGGACCCGCGCCGGAATGCGGTCGCCGAGCAGCGCGCCGAGGCTGCCGCAAACGACAACTGTTGCGTCGTTCAGCAGTGTGCCTAGACCGGGCACGTCGCCTCCTCACGGTCCTGGCTCAAGGGCCCTGGTTCATGGGTCCTGCTTGAGGGATGCTGACGATGATCTTGTCTGCACTGACATTTGACTGCTTCGCTCAGCGCCGATATCGAGCGGCTACGCTATTGACGGCCACGGGGGAGCGTAGCTGTCACAGACGTCGGGGGACGTCGATCGGCAGCACCACTATCCGAGGAGCCCTGAGACCGCCCGTGTCTGCTGTGACCGTTCGCACTCGCGAGGCGACCGATGACGACGTGCTGGCCATCGTCGAGCTGTGGGATGAGCTTCGTGGGCACGGGGGCCGCGTCGGACCCTTTGGTCCTCCGGCATCGGCCGTAGCGATTCGCGAGCGATTGGAAGTGCTGCGCGCTGACCCCGCTCACCGGGTCATCGTCGCCGAGATCGACGGACTCGTCGTCGGACTTGCGGTCTTCAGCCGCCTACCGGTGACGCCTATCAGCGATGTCGAATCGGTTCAGATCTCCTTCATGCATGTACGTGATGACCGCCGGCGGCGAGGTGTGGGGCGCTCGATCGTTTCGGCCGCCACCGAGTTTGCCTCCGACGTCGGCGCGGACTATGTCACCGTTGGCGTTTTTCCTGGGGCTCGTGAGAGCAACAGGTTCTTCGCCAGGCTCGGCTTCAGCCCGCTGGTCATGCGGCGGGCGATCGCAACGTCGGCCCTGCAGAGAAGACTGGCTGGCGAGCTCGGCCGATCCGAGCGACGACGCCGGCTACGGAGGTCGTGATGCTGAGGTCCTATCGGGCACTGATCAGGCATGTCACGCGCGCGGTGCAGGTCAGTCGACCTTCGTCGTCGCGCATCTCGACGTGCCAGGTCGCGACCCGGCGTCCGAGATGTTGGGGGGTCGCTCGACCAGTCACCAGCCCTGACCTCGCTGCACGATGGTGAGTGGCGCTGACCTCGATGCCGACGACGCTGTGCTCGTCTGGCCCCGCGTGTAGCGCTGAACCGATGGAAGCAAGACTCTCCGCGAGCACGACGGACGCGCCCCCGTGCAGCGTCCCGTAGGGCTGCTCGTTGCCGGCTACCGGCATCGTTCCGACAATCTCGGTAGCGGACGCGTGCGTGACCAAGATTCCGAGCCGCTCGTGAATGGGGACGGGTGGCATCTGGGGGACAGGCGGCGCCGCAGGGGGCGGATCGGCGGTCATGGCCTCACCCTACGATCGGCGCATGGCTCCCGCTCCGTCGCTCCTCCTCCTCGACGGTCACTCGTTGGCCTACCGCGCCTTCTATGCCTTGCCCGTCGAAAACTTCTCTACCGCCACTGGTCAGCCGACTAACGCCGTCTATGGATTTACGTCCATGCTGATCAACGCGCTGCGCGACGAGCAGCCCACCCATATTGCCGTTGCCTTCGACGTGTCGCGGGTGACGTTCAGAAGTGAGCGCTACCCCGAGTACAAAGCGAACAGGGCCAAAACTCCTGATGAGTTCAAGGGTCAGGTCAGTCTCATCAAAGAGGTTCTCGCGGCACTGCAAATCTCGGTCTTAGAGGTCGATGGCTACGAGGCCGACGATGTGATTGCCACACTCGCCTCGCAGGCGGCCGATGCCGGATTCGCGGTCTCCATCATCACCGGTGATCGTGACGCATTTCAGCTCGTCGACGACAACGTGACGGTGCTCTACCCGCGCAAGGGCGTTTCGGACATGGCACGCATGACGCCCGACGCCGTCGAGAGCAAGTACGGCCTGACGCCCTCGCAGTACCCGGACTTCGCTGCGCTACGCGGCGACCCGAGCGACAACCTGCCAGGCATCCCCGGCGTCGGGGAGAAGACTGCGACCAAATGGATCAGGGAGTACGGCTCCTTCGACCAACTGGTCGCGCGCGCAGATGAGGTGAAGGGAAAGGTGGGTGACGCGCTTCGGGCGAATCTCGCCCAGGTGATCACCAACCGTCAGCTCACGGAGTTGGTCAAGGCGGTACCCGTCGATCACACACCCGCCGACCTCGAACGGGTCGACTGGGACCGCGAGCAGGTGCATCAGGTGTTCGATGCGTTGGAGTTCCGCATCTTGCGCGACCGGTTGGCGCAGACCCTGCAGAACGCGAACGAGCCCGTGGACGAGGCGCCCGCCATCGCGGTGCAATCCCTGCAGTCGGACGGTCTCCTGCGATGGCTCGACGAGCACGGAAACGGACGCGTGGCCCTATCAGTTCGTGGCACCTGGGGGTCGGGAACCGGCGTTGTGACGTCCCTTGCGCTGGCATCGCACGACGGCACAGTCGGCACAGTCGAAGTCGAGCCGATTGAGCCTGGTGCGCTTGGTTCGCTCGGGGAGTGGCTGCGCAGGGCTGAGTTGGTCATGCACGATGCGAACGGGCCGATGGTGGCTCTTGCCTCCGTCGGCCTACCGATTGCCGCGCCAGTCTTCGACACAGCGGTGGCCGCCTACCTTCTGCGTCCCGACCAGCGCAGCTATGACCTCACCGACCTAGCCGTTCGGTGGCTGCATCGTGACTTGACCGAGACGTCCGACGACGGTCAGCTGAGCTTCGATACCGACGCTGATGCCAACCGATCGCACACTCTAGGCGCGCAGGCAATGGCGACCCTTGACCTGGCGGCTGCTTTGCAGCCAGAGGTCGAGCAGATCGGCGCCAGCCTGCTCCTCAGTGACGTGGAGCTTCCACTCACCGGACTCCTCGTGCAGATGGAACGGGTCGGCATCGCCGTCGATCCTGTGGCCCTGGATGCCCTACGCGCGGAGTTCGCCGCCGAGGTCAAGCGCGCTGCTGAGTTGGCTTACGCCGAAATTGGTCACGAGGTGAACCTCGGTTCACCCAAGCAGCTACAGGTGGTGCTGTTCGAAGAGTTGGGCATGCCCAAAACGAAGCGCACCAAGACCGGCTTTACGACGGACGCCGAGGCGCTGACTGCGCTCTTCGCGGAGACGCAGCACGCGTTCTTGGCGCACCTGCTGCGTCATCGCGATGTATCCAAGCTGCTGGTTACCGTCGAAGGTCTCCAGCGAGCGGTTGCCGATGACGGTCGCATCCACACGACATTCATGCAGACCGTTGCCGCAACCGGACGTCTCTCATCCACCGATCCCAACTTGCAGAACATCCCTGTGCGCACCGAGGAGGGGCGCCGGATCCGTTCCACATTCTGTGTGGGTGAGGGGTACGACACCCTGATGACTGCTGACTACAGCCAAGTGGAGATGCGGATCATGGCGCATCTGTCGGAGGACGCCGGCCTGATCGATGCGTTCAACTCCGGCGAGGATCTCCACACCACGATGGCGTCTCGTGTCTTTGATGTGGCGCCGGAGGCCGTGACCGCGGAGATGCGCAGTCGAATCAAAGCGATGTCCTATGGGCTGGCCTATGGATTGTCGTCCTACGGCCTGAGTCAACAACTGGCAGTCGGACCAGAAGAGGCCAAAGCGCTGATGGACGACTACTTCAGTCGGTTCGGCGGCGTCCGCGACTACTTGGCGTCTGTGGTCGATGATGCGCGCCGGACCGGGTACACCCAAACCTTGCTCGGGCGTCGGCGCTACCTGCCCGACCTCACCAGCGACAACCGACAGCGCCGCGAGATGGCCGAGCGGATGGCGCTCAACGCCCCGATTCAAGGTTCGGCAGCCGACATCGTCAAGGTGGCCATGCTCGCGGTCGAGCGCCGGCTGCGGACGGCTGACCTCAGCTCGCGGTTGTTGCTGCAAGTTCACGATGAACTGGTCCTCGAGGTGGCTACGGGTGAACGAGACTCGGTGGCTGCACTCGTTGAGGAGGAAATGCGCGGGGCCTACCCGCTTTCAGTCGCGCTCGACATCTCGGTCGGATTCGGGCGAACCTGGCACGACGCCGCGCACTGACGATCGGATGCACTAGACAGGCTTCTGGGCGACGATGATCAAGGTTCCCGGAATGAGGGACCCCCGCACGGGGCTCCAGCCGCCCCACGTTGCTGAGTTCTCTTGGCTCCAGGGTGGTTCGACGAGGCGTTGCATGATTAAGCCGGCACCGACCACGAGATCGACCCAGTCGCCGAC
>JAJAYM010000233.1 GCA_027117675.1 Actinomycetes bacterium
GGGGGGGGGGGCGGGCCCCCACCGGCGATCACGGCATGGTGACAGCCGAACTAGCGGTTGCGCTGCCGGCGCTGGTGTTGGTGATCTCACTGCTTCTTGCGGTTGTTGGTGTTGCCTCTGACGTGTCGCGAGCGGCAGAGGCAGCGCGTTCGGCCGCTCGCGGCGCGTCCATCGGGACGGACATATCCCTGGTGACCGAGCAGGCACAACAGTTGGCACCGCCCGGAGCCACCGTTCGGATCTGGACGGACGGCCCTTGGGTGCGGGTCGAGGTGGTTGCGCCGGCACGCCGTTGGGGCCCGCTGACGCTACCGGCTGCCCGATCAACTGGCGCCGCGCTCCTCGAGCCGGGGCTGACGCCGTGAAGCGCGACTCGGGGTCGGCCTCGGTATACGTCTTGGGTGCTGCGGCTCTTGTGGCTTCACTCTCGCTGCCGGTAGCTGTGGTCGCCTCCGGGTTTGCCGCTCATCGTCAGGCTGTTCTCGCGGCCGATCTGGCTGCGCTCGGCGGTGCAGGTGAGTCGTTGTACGACGAGGCACAAGCGTGTTCGGCGGCGGCGCGCGTGGCTGTGGCGAACGGCGCTCACCTGCGAACGTGTGTGCTGTCTGAGGGCACGCTCAGTGTCGAGGTAGGGGTTCGGACCTTCCTCACTTTGCTGCCGGAAGTCGGTGCCGCGTCTCGAGCCGGAGTGCGTTCGTGACCGTCAAGAGGGCACCAGCAGTTCAAGCAGTTCCAGCGCTGCCGATTTGTCGAGCGGATCATTGCCGTTCCCGCACTTGGGCGACTGAACGCACGATGGGCAGCCATCGACGCACTCACAGTCGGCGATGGTCTGCCGGGTTGCCGCCAGCCACGTCGCCGCCGCGCTGAAACCGTGCTCGGCGAAACCCGCTCCGCCGGCTGCCCCGTCGTAGACGAAGACCGTCGGCATACCCGTGTCCGGATGAAGCGCTGTCGAAACACCACCAATGTCCCATCGGTCGCAGGTCGCAAAGAGCGGAAGCAGGCCGATGCTGGCGTGTTCGGCCGCGTGGAGTGCTCCGGGAAGGTCGGCCGCTTCGATGCCGACGGACGCCGTCGCTGCCTCGTCGAGGGTCCACCAAACGGCACGCGTGCGCAGTGTTCTTGGTGGGAGGTCAAGCAAGTCTTCACCGAGCACTTCGCCCGTCGCGATCCGCCTGCGCAGAAACGAAACGACGTGCCGCGTCACCTCAACCGAACCGAAACAGAGGGTCGCTGCGCCGAGCGACGATCGGCGTTCAGTGTGCAGGACGCGGATCTCCGTCAGCTCTCGCGCTGACGTGGTGTAGTCCGGCTCAGCTGCGTCGACCAGGGCCACCGAGTCGTCGAGGTTGAGGTCTCGCACGAGATAGCTCTCGCCCTGGTGCACATAGACCGCCCCGCAGTGGACGGTCGTGTGCGATGCCCCCGGATCAACGGTGCCGAGTACGCGTCCGGTCGAACTCTCGACGACGCGCACCGGCGTTCCCCCGATGCCGCGGAGGTCGGCAAGGTCTGTCGCGCGTTCACGTTTGGTCCAGAACCATCCGGTGCTGCGCCGTCGGAGCCAGCCGCGCTCGACGAGCGCGTCAAGGAGGTCGGCCGTACTCTCGCCGAAAAGCTGAAGGTCGTCGGTCGTCAGTGGAAGCTCGGCAGCGGCAGCCGCCAGGTGTGGGCCGAGCACGTAGGGGTTCTGGGGGTCAAACACGGTCGCCTCGACGGGTTGGCCGAAGATCGCGTCTGGGTGATGCACCAGGTAGGTGTCGAGCGGGTCGTCCCGGGCAACCAAGATGGCTAGCGCACCTTGCCCGGCCCGGCCGGCGCGTCCCGCCTGCTGCCACAGCGAGGCTCGCGTTCCCGGCCAGCCCGCGAGCAGCACCGCGTCGAGGCCGGCGACGTCGATCCCAAGCTCGAGGGCACTGGTTGCTGCGACGCCGCGGAGGTCGCCCGAGGTGAGGCGCTTCTCCAGCAGTCGGCGCTCCTCTGGCAAGAACCCCGCCCGGTAGGCGGCCACAGTTCGGGGTAGTTCAGGGTCGACCTCTTCCAGCGCATGCCGCGCTAGGAGTGACACGACCTCGGCTCCGCGCCTTGAGCGGACAAAGGCCAGGGTGCGCACATCGTCGATGACGAGGTCGGTGAGCAGCGCCGCCACCTCTGCTGCGGCTGTGCGACGAACTGGTGCGCCACGTTCACCGCGCAGCTCGGTGAAAGGAGGCTCCCATAGCGCGAAGACTGTCTCGCCCCGCGGCGAAGCGTCATCGGTCACAGCCACGCAGGGGATACCTGTCAACCGCTCAGCGGTGGTCCCCGGAGCAGAGGCGGTTGCCGACGCCAACAGGAAGACCGGGTGGGAACCGTAGCGTGCGGCAACGCGACGGAGTCGACGTATGACGGCGGCAACGTGTGCACCGAAGAGGCCGCGGTAATGATGCATTTCGTCGATGACGACGTAGCGAAGGCGCCTCAGGAAGGACGCCCAGCGTGAGTGTCCGGGCAGCATCGAATGATGGAGCATGTCGGGGTTGGTGAGAACCACATTGGCGTAGTTGCGCACCCACTCGCGTTCCTCGCTTGGCGTGTCTCCGTCGTAGGTCGCGACCCGTAGTCCTTCAACGGAGAGCGTGTCGATCCGCCGACGCTGGTCGGCGGCTAGCGCTTTCGTCGGGCTGAGGTAGAGAACGGTGGCTCCTCGCTCAAGGCCCTCGTCGCGGCTGGTGAGCACCTCGTGGACTGCTGGCATCAGATACGCAAGGGACTTGCCTGAAGCGGTTCCGGTTGAGATGACTGTCGACTGTCCGGCGTGGGCGAGGTTGGCGACGTCTACCTGGTGCTGCCATGGGGCGGCGATCCCGGCGGCGACCAGGGCGTCCCGCAACTGGGGGTGCAGCCATGCTGGCCACGCCGCGGGGTTTCCAGTGCGTGCTGGGAGCCGCTCGATGTGGGTGAGCCGTTCTCGCCGGTCGCCAGTTGACGCCAGGCGTTGGAGGAGAGCGTCCGGGTCGGGCATGGGGCCAGTCTGGCAAGGCTGGTGGGCCCACGCGGGGCGTAACCGAGCTGTGACCATCCCGGAAGGTCCTCTGGCGGCGAGTCGCCCGGATTACTTTCCGAATGGCCCGCCCGCTGAATAGACTCCCCAGCGGCCCGCTAAGCGCATGGTTCGGTGGTGCCTGCCCACGAGGAGGATTGATGTCGTTGCTCGCCACGGGAGAGGTCATGATCGACCTGACTTCCCAGCAGCTCACCTACGTCGCGATCGTCGCGCTGATTGCTATCGCGGCGATCGGTGTTGCCGGCGTCCTGGTGCGTCAGGTACTTGCTGCGCCAGAAGGAACCGAGTCGATGCAAGAGATCGCCCGTGCTGTTCAGGAAGGCGCGTCGGCATACCTCACGCGACAGTTCCGAACGCTCGCGGTCTTTGCGGTCGTGGTGTTCTTCCTCCTCTTCCTCCTTCCGGCTGATGAGACCTCGCTCAAGATCGGGCGTTCGGCCTTCTTCGTGGTCGGTGCGCTCTTCTCGGCCATCACCGGCTACGTCGGCATGTGGCTTGCAGTACGTGCCAACGTTCGCGTTGCAGCCGCTGCGCGTGACGGTGGAGAAGTGCCTGCGATGCGTATCGCCATTCGCACTGGCGGTGTCGCCGGAATGTTCACGGTCGGTCTCGGCCTGCTTGGTGCGGCCACCGTGGTGCTGATCTATCAGGGTGATGCCCCCATCGTTCTTGAGGGCTTCGGCTTTGGTGCTGCGATGCTCGCGATGTTCATGCGTGTAGGCGGCGGAATCTTCACCAAAGCTGCTGACGTCGGTGCCGACCTGGTCGGAAAAGTCGAGCAGGGCATTCCTGAGGATGACCCGCGCAACGCGGCGACGATCGCCGACAACGTCGGCGATAACGTCGGCGACTGCGCCGGTATGGCGGCTGACCTCTTCGAGTCGTACGCCGTCATGCTGGTAGCCGCGCTGATCCTGGGTAAGGCGGCCTTCGGCGACATCGGACTGGTCTTCCCGCTGATCGTTCCGGCGATCGGTGTCATCACCGCCGTCATCGGAATCTTCTCGATCGTGCCGCGTCCGGGCGATCGATCTGGGATGACTGCCATCACCCGAGGCTTCTTCATCTCTGCTGCGGTCTCCGCGCTGATGGTCACCGCTGCGTCCTTCTGGCTCATCCCGGCACGTGCTGCCGAGCTCACCGGAGTGGTCGTCGATGGCAACAGTGCCGTCTTTGCGGCTGTCGACATCGAGACCTACAGCCTGCGGGCTCTGACCATCGGCGCGGTGCTGATCGGTATCGTGCTGGCCGCCGCCATCCAGCAGCTCACCGGCTACTTCACTGAGACCAATCGGCGTCCGGTCGACGACGTCGCCAAGTCGTCACTGACGGGGCCGGCGACGGTGATCTTGTCCGGCGTCTCGCTGGGCCTGGAGTCCGCGGTTTACTCAAGCCTCTTGATCGGCGCGGCCATCTACGGTGCGTTCTTGCTCGGCGCCGGATCGATCACCCTCGCCCTGTTCGCAGTCGCCCTGGCCGGTACCGGTCTGCTGACTACCGTTGGTGTCATCGTTGCGATGGACACGTTCGGCCCGGTCTCCGACAACGCGCAGGGAATCGCGGAGATGTCGGGGGACGTCGACGGTGAAGGCGCTCAGATCCTGACCAGCCTGGACGCCGTGGGCAACACCACCAAGGCCATTACCAAGGGCATTGCGATCGCCACCGCCGTCCTAGCGGCGACCGCCCTGTTCGGGTCGTTCCGCGAGGGCATCTTGGAGGCAGCCAACGAGGCTGGCGGCGCAGCACTGCTCGCGCTTCCCGAGATCGACATCGCGCAGTACGCGGGCATCATCGACGTGTCCAACCCGCGCAACCTGGTCGGTCTGCTGATCGGGTCGGCTGTGGTGTTCCTGTTCTCCGGACTCGCCATCAACGCAGTCTCGCGCGCCGCCGGTGCGGTGATCTTCGAGGTGCGTCGCCAGTTCCGCGAGCACCCCGGGATCATGGACTACACCGAGCGCCCTGAGTACGGCAAGGTCGTCGACATCGTCACCCGTGACTCCCTCCGTGAGCTCACGACACCGGGACTCCTTGCAGTCCTCACTCCGATCGCAGTCGGCTTCGGTCTGGGTGTCGGTGCGCTTGGTGCCTTCTTGGCTGGAACGATCGCGACCGGAGTACTGATGGCGATCTTCCTGGCGAACTCTGGTGGTGCCTGGGACAACGCGAAGAAGTTCGTTGAGGATGGCAACTTCGGTGGCAAGGGTTCGGATGCCCATGAGGCAACCGTGATCGGAGACACCGTCGGCGACCCGTTCAAGGACACCGCGGGCCCAGCGATCAACCCGTTGATCAAGGTGATGAACCTGGTTGCGCTGCTGATCGCGCCGGCTGTTGTTCAGCTCTCGGTGGGCGACGACGCAAACACCACGCTGCGCCTTCTCATCGCGCTTGGTGCCACCGCGATCGTGGTCGGCTCTGTCGTCATCAGCAAGCGCAGAAGCATCACGGTCGGCGAGGAGTAGGTCCGGTGCGCCTCCCCGTAGGGGAAGTCGCCGCAGATGCGCTGGACCGTTCGGAGCCCGTGCCTGCGACGAATGGGTTTGGCGAACTCGTCGAGGTAAGTGGCGACGAGATGCAGGCTCGGGTCGAGCTTGCTCCTTACGCCGCTGACGATCATGACTGTTCGTGGCCTCCGACTGGTCAGCCAGGAGCCTCGACCCTGCTCGCCCAGTGCACCGTGCGGCCCGAGGTTGAGCGTGCCCTTGACCTCGGAGCCGGATGCGGGGTGCAGGCGTTTCATCTCGCGGGGCACGCGCGTCGGGTTGTCGGTACCGACATCAGCGGGCGGTGCCTAAGGCAGGGCGACCTTCAACGCCGCACTGAACCACATTTCGCTCGAGGTGCGGCAGGGCAGCCTCATCGAACCGGTGCGAGGGAAGCAGTTCGATCTGGTGGTGAGTAATCCCCCACCGGAAGAGCGGCACCCATCCGGCGCTTTGAGCATGCGCCCCAGGGTTGGGCTCAGCCGGTCGCCCCCGACGTCGAGCGGTGGTTTGCCGTGGTCGAGGAAGGTGTCACCATCCTCCGACGGGCGGGATGGCCTGGTCGGCACCGATCGACGGCCTCGGGCTGGGGCTCCTGGCCCGTCTGGACGGCGTCCGGCCGGCCGCGGTGGCCGTACTGGCGACGGCGGTTGAGCACGAAGTGGCGCCGCACGAAGCGCTGGCTGCGGCCGTGCCCGTTCTGGGTCAGCTGGCGGTAGAGGGCTTTGTGCTCTGAGGCGCCAGCGCTGGTCCCGTCGCGCTGGTCCAGCGACACGCTGCTAGCGTCCCTGTGGTTTGACAAGACCGCCCCCGGTGCGGTCAGACTCCCCGGGACGTCTCTCAGCGGGGCGGACCCGACCGATGAGGAGCAACCGACGTGGCGGTGAGCGACGATGGCGTGACGCGACGCCTGGTGATCGTCGAGTCGCCGGCGA
>JAJAYM010000234.1 GCA_027117675.1 Actinomycetes bacterium
ACCATCGAGGCGCTCGAGGATCCACAGGCTGCCTTCGTGCTGGGCGTCCAGTGGCACCCCGAGATGACCGACGACCGACGACTCTTTGCCGCATTGGTTGCCGCCGCCAACTGATCCCGTCTACAGCGGAGTGACGTACGCACCCGAGATGCCACCGTCCACCAAGAAGTTGCTCGAGGTGATGAAGGACGAGTCGTCGCTTCCCAGGAAGGCAACGGCAGCAGCGATCTCGCTCGGTTCAGCAAAGCGTCCCAGCGGAATGTGCACGAGACGACGGGCGGCGCGCTCTGGATCTTTGGCGAAGAGTTCGATGAGCAGCGGGGTGTTGACCGGCCCCGGTGAGAGCGCGTTGACCCGGATGCCCTCGCGGGCAAACTGCACGCCCAGTTCGCGACTCATCGCAAGTACACCGCCCTTGGATGCGGTGTACGAGATCTGCGAGGTTGCGGCACCCATGGTCGCTACGAACGAAGCCGTGTTGATGATGGACCCCTTGCCCTGTCGTTGCATGTACGGGATGACTTCTTTGCAACACAGGTACACCGAGGTGAGGTTGACGCGCTGCACACGGTCCCAAGCCTCGATCCCCGTGTCCAGGATGGAGTCGTCATCGGGCGGTGAGATGCCGGCGTTGTGGAAGGAGACGTCGATCGATCCAAACGTGTCGTGGGCCGTGTGGAACATGCGGGCGACGTCATCGGCGTCGGTGACATCTGCCTGAACGGCGATCCCACCCACTTCGTCGGCGGCGGACTGTCCTGCCTCGTGGTTCATGTCGACGATGACGACATTGGCGCCCTCTGCGGCAAGCCGAACGGCCGCGGCCCGGCCGATGCCGCTGGCGCCCCCGGTGATGACCGCTGTGCGGCCGGTGAATCGGTTCACAGGTCAGCCTTCCGTTGAGATGAACACGTTCTTGACCTCGGTGAAGGCCTCCAGCGCATCTGGTCCTAGCTCTCGCCCAAGCCCGGATTTCTTGAACCCGCCGAACGGCGTCCAGTAGCGAACCGAGGCGTGTGAGTTGACCGAGAGGTTCCCGGCATCGATGCCGCGGCTCACTCGCAAGGCTCGCCCGACATCTCGGGTGAAGATTGATCCGGAGAGTCCGTACTCACTGTCGTTCGCGATCCGAATCGCGTCAGCTTCGTCGTTGAACGGTACAACGGCGACAACGGGTCCGAAGACCTCCTCGTGCAGGATCGGGTCGTCAGCCGACTTGGGGAGGACCACCGTCGGTGGGTACCAGAACCCAGGCCCTGCGGGAGCAGTACCGCGGATTACGACGTTGGTCTCGTCAGTGATGAAGGACGCGACGCGGTCCCGCTGGCCAGAGCTGATAAGCGGGCCCATCTCGGCGGTCTCGAGTGCAGGGTCTTCCACGCGCACCCCAAGTACGGCTGGCTCGAGCAGCGCTAGGAAGGAGTTGAGTGCCGTGTGCTCCACCAGGATTCTGGAGCGGGCGCAGCAGTCCTGGCCGGCATTGTCGAAGACGGCGTATGGCGCGCTGGCTGCTGCGGCTTCGAGGTCGGCGTCTGCAAACACGACGTTGGCGCTCTTGCCACCGAGTTCCAGAGTGACCGGTTTGACCTGCCGAGCGCAGCCCTCAGCGACCCTCGTACCGACTTCAGTTGAACCAGTGAAGACTACTTTGGCGACGTCCGGGTGTGTGACAAACCGTTCGCCAACGACCGATCCGCGTCCGGTCAGCACCTGGAACACGTGCTCCGGCAGCCCGGCCTCAAGGGCTAGCTCTCCGAGTCGCAGCGCGGTCAACGGGGTCAGCTCGGCTGGCTTGAGGACAACGGTGTTTCCGGCCGCGAGTGCTGGCACAAAACCCCAGCTAGCGATGGGCATGGGGAAGTTCCACGGGACGATGACACCGACGACTCCGAGCGGCTCGCGGAAGGTGATGTCGACACCGTTAGCCACCGGGATCTGGTGTCCGAGGAGGCGCTCCGGTGCTCCGGAGTAATAGGCCAGGACGTCGCGAACATTGCCAGCCTCCCATCTGGCGTTACCGATCGTGTGACCCGCGTTGGCAACCTCCAGCTGCGCGAGTTCCTCGATGTGGTTGTCGACGACCACTGAGAACCGGCGCAGCAGTCTCGCCCGGTCTCCTGGTGCGACAGCTCGCCAGGTCTGGAAAGCCTTCAAGCCTCGCGCTATGGCGTGGTCGGTCTCGTCTACGGAAAGCGAAGGAACGGTGGCGATGACCGTTTCAGTCACCGGGTTGAGAACGTCGTGCATGGCACTCACATTCGCTCGAAACTGCGGATCCGCTCCCAGTCGGTGACGCAGCGGTCGAAGGCGTCCACCTCGATGCGGCCCATGTTGGCGTAGTGCGCCTGCACCTCCTCGCCGAAGGTCTCAGCTACCCACTCCGAGCGCTCCCAGAGTTCGACGGCGTCGACCAGGCGCATGGGCGCGCGCTCGCCACCGGCTTGGTAGGCGTTGCCGATGAACTCATCGCGAAGTTCGAGCCCGCCGTCGATTCCGGCCAGGCTCGCCGCCACCATGCCAGCCACCGCGAGGTAGGGGTTCACGTCTCCGCCCGGGATCCGGTTCTCGACGCGAAGGCCTGGTCCCTGTCCCACGAGGCGTAAGGCACAGGTGCGGTTGTCGCGACCCCACTCGATCGAAGTCGGGGCGAAGGATCCCGGCGCGAATCGTTTGTAGGAGTTGATGTTGGGGGCGAAGAGCAGCGAAAGTTCACGCAGGTGGGCAAGTTGTCCTGCGATGAACTGGCGGCCGAGGGTCGACATGCCGTGCTTGGCGTCAGCTGGGTCTGCCATCACCATCTCGCCATCGGCCCCGCGGAAGGACAGGTGGATGTGGCAGGAGTTCCCCTCACGTTCGTTGTACTTCGCCATGAAGGTGAGTGAGTAGCCGTCTTGGGCTGCTATCTCTTTTGCGGCGGTCTTGTAGACCACGTGGTTGTCGCACGACTTGAGGGCAGACTCGTAGAGGAACGCGATCTCGTGTTGGCCGAGGTTGCACTCGCCCTTGACGCTTTCCACCTGTAGTCCGGAATCGGACATCGCGAGGCGGATCCTGCGAAGGAGTGGCTCGACGCGTGAGGTGCCGATGATCGAGTAGTCGACGTTGTAGGTATTCGAAGGTGTTAGGTCTCGATAGTGGCGAGCCCAGGCGTCCTCGTAAGAGTCGTTGAACAGGATGAACTCGAGCTCGGTGCCGACGAACGCCTCCATGCCGGCGTCGGCAAGCCCTGCGAGCTGTCTCTTGAGAATCTGGCGCGGGGAAGCGACGACATCGCTACCGTCAAGCCACTGGACGTCAGCCTGCACCATGGCGGTGTGTGGATGCCAGGAGATGGGTCGCAGCGTGTCGAGGTCATGCGCCATGACAAAGTCGCCGTAGCCCGCGTCCCAGCTGGACATCTGGTACCCGTCGACCGTGTTCATGTCGACGTCAACAGCGAGCAGGTAGTTGCACCCCTCGGTGCCGTGCGCCAACACGTGGTCCACGAAGTAGCCCGCGTCGAGCCGTTTGCCCTGAAGGCGCCCCTGCATGTCGGTGATGGCAAGGATGACCGTGTCGAAGCGGCCAGTGGCCACCCCCGCCTTCAACTCCTCGATGGAAAGTGGTGCACCCTGCGTTTGGTCGGTCACTGCACGTCCCTTCGGCTGCACACACCCTGGCACGAGCGGGGGCGCCCGGGAAGGGAGCAAGGTGCGGGTGTATCGATCTAGACCGAAAACCTACCTTTCTGATCATTACTGGTCTAGAGTCCGGGACCATCGCGCTGGGAGGGTGTGTGGCGGTTTTGGTAGACGATGGCGTCGGCGCTTTGCTGCTGGCGCGGCTTGACGCGGTCCCTCAACTG